>NZ_CP069005.1 GCF_016801775.1 Sulfitobacter mediterraneus
ATCGACATGTTGTCCACCGGCATCCGCACACCAGTGGGGATCAAGGTCTTCGGTACCAGCCTGACCGAGATGGAAAAGGTAGCCCGTGAGGTCGAAGCCGTCGTGCGCACGGTGCCAGGAACGACCAGCGCCTATGCCGAACGGGTGATTGGCGGCTATTATCTGGACATCACGCCCGACCGAGCTGCCCTTGGCCGCTACGGTCTGTCGGTGCAGGATGTGCAGGAGGTGATCGGCATGGCATTGGGGGCCAAGGCCATCACGCAGACCGTCGAGGGCCGCGAGCGCTACGACGTCGCAGTGCGCTATCCGGCGACACTGAGGTCCGATCCGGAGGCCATCGGACGCGAGGTTCAAGTGGCGCTGCCGGGCGGTGGCACAATTCCACTTGGGGACGTAGCCACCATCGAACGCACTCGCGGAGCCACGTCGATCCGCACCGAAAACGGACAGCTTGCCGTCTATATCTTCGTCGATATCGTCGGACGCGATCTGGGTGGCTTCGTGGCCGAAGCCCAGACGGCGGTCGCGGCCTCCGTCACCCTGCCCCCCGGCTATTCGTTGGGCTGGAGCGGGCAGTTCGAGTACCTTGAACGTGCGAAACAGCGGCTGGCCACTGTTGTGCCCCTGACGCTGGCGCTGATCTTTCTGCTCCTCTATCTGAACTTCCGCCGCCTGACGGAGACACTGATCGTGATGCTGTCGCTGCCTTTCGCGCTGGTCGGGGGCATCTGGCTGATGTGGTTCATGGGCTTCAACATGTCGGTTGCGGTGGCAGTCGGGTTCATCGCGCTGGCCGGGGTGGCGGCTGAAACCGGTGTGATAATGTTGATCTATCTCGATCAGGCGTTGAATGAAGCGCGGGACCGCGCGGACGGCCGGGATCTGACCCGCGACGAACTCTACGCTGCAATCATGGTGGGCGCAGTAGACCGCGTTCGCCCCAAGATGATGACGGTTGTAGCAATCATGGCCGGCCTGATGCCGATCCTTTGGGCGCACGGCACCGGATCCGAGATCATGCAGCGCATCGCCGTTCCAATGATCGGCGGGATGGTGTCGTCAACTTTGCTGACCCTGATCGTCATTCCGGCGGTTTATGCCATCATCAAAGGCTGGAGCCTCAAGAAGGCCGGTACAGCGCCTGATTTGGCCCTCGGGCAGGCCGCAGAATAAGGGCAACAGCATTAAGGAGGCATTGGGAATCGAGATGAATCCTTGAAACCTATGGCGTCAGAGCGACTTCAACGACGCGAATGGTGGTACTGCCGTCCGCGCCGCTGATTGGTTGCGTCCAGGCCACAAACGCCCCGGTTCCGCCAAGCGCCATCCTCGGAAAACCGACCGATCCGCCGCCTCGATTGATGTGTAGCGCCTGAGGCGCGGCACATCCGGCATCTGGCGATACGTGGCACATGACGATCGCTTCACCGCCTCCCACAAATTCAATCCAGAGCGCCAATGCGCTTCCATCCGGCATTTGCAGGACATCCACCCGACCTGCGGCCGCGCCGAGGTCAATGCGGAGCGGTTCGTCGAACTGCGCACCGCTATCGTCCGAAAAGGCGATACGAACCTTCGGCTCGTTCTCGGCTGCTGTGAACCAAATGACGGAAACCTTATCGTCCATCGCATCAATAGCCGGGCCATTAACGGGGCATCCGGCGATCTCCCATCCGTCGTTATGGATCGTGGCGGGCTCCGTCCACTCCCCATCGGCCTGCCGGACAGCCGATATATCGCGAATTTCATCGGCGGTTCTGTCACGATAGACCGCCACTATGTCGCCTGATGCAGTCCGCGCCGCAGAAGTCTGGCAACAGGTACAGGTGCGCACATCCAACAGGCTTTCTGGCTGCATCGTTCCGTCAGAGTTGATCTGCCGCGCGCGCAACTGCATCGCATTTTCGAAGCTGTCGCCTTCTGTCTGACTGTCATACCCCCGGCCATCCAGCCACAGCGCCGTCAATCCGCCAAACTGGTCGGGAATCAATGAAACAAAACCATGCTCGCGTTGCGATCTGTCATCGTGAGGGACAATCGGGTCCGTCCAGGTTCTGCCTTCATCTAGGGAAAAGGCGATATTCACGTCGTATTGGTAATCGCCCGGTCCATTCAACTCTAGCCATTGCGCCGCCAGACCACCCTCAGCAAGAGCCACTACCGAAGGGAAGTCGGCCCAGTTGATGTAAGTCTCTGACGATTTATGGATTGTCCGAGCATCCGACCACTCTTTGCCATCAAGGATGGCCATGCGAACTTCCGCTTCGGTTCCGCTTTCTTCGGTCCAGCTCAGTAAAACCCTGCCATCCGACAAGGGTGCGAGTGATGGTTCGCGCGCATTGATGCCAACCGGTGATCCGCGGTCGGTCAATCTGAATAATCCGGTTTCCTCCGCGTATGATGCGGTGGACGAAGCGAGCAATGCACCAAGGATCAGAGTCGATGCAGCAGAACATTTACTCATGAGCAGAATTTTCCCACCGTTATTGCTTTTCTGTGGCAAACCAAATGCTGATTGACCGTGCGCCAACTCCCATTCTTTTGACCGACGAAAATGCTTAGTCAATTCCGTTGGCCCGCTGCAAAGCTCGAATGTACGCCACGATAGCAAGGATGTCTGAGCGCGTCACGCCTTCAACCGCTGGCATGTTGTCAAATTCCCAGTGGTGCGCCCGAACTCCATTCTGCGCTGCGAGGACAAACGCCATGTCGCCGTGGTGGCTGGGTTCATAGATCTTGTGAACAAGCGGAGGAGCGACGCCATCTTGACCCTGCGCGTTTCGACCGTGGCAAGCGGAACAGACCGCATCATAAGCGCTTGCGCCGATTTGCTCCTGCTCTGTGAAACTGTTTGGTAGCTTGACAGTAGCGAGAGCACCCGCGGAAAGCGCGATGCCCTCCTCCCTCTGGACGCCCGTCCGAGTGTGGCTCGGTTGCACAATGAACCATACTGCTGCAGCGACGGCGACCAGAGCGAAAAATATCGCTGCCCATTTCATACTATCAAACTCTTTCATGATGTTGCGATGGCCCCCTGCCTTTTTAGAGACGAAGCCGGGCATCTCAGTGGGGCTTGCTCGAATTGACTGACCTCCTGCGGCATGGTGTTGTCTGCTTGAACAATTGCGGATTGCTGGATCGATTTGTTGAAAAAGGTCGTGATTTCGTGGTACCGGATCCGCGTGTCTTCCAGCGTCTGATAGTAATTGAAGAGTTCTTTCAGCGGTGCCGAGAAGTCTTTGTGTGCGGCTAGGACGGCCACCAGGGCACCGAGTGTAATACGCCCTTCGATGACGAAATATCCTCCCAATGAGTAGAACAGGAATGGGGTCAGTGCGGTTAGAAAATTGTTGAGGGCCTTGATGAAGAACTTCAGGTGGAAAATTTTCCTGCGGACGTGCTCAAGCTCTCTAAAACTCGCTCCGGCCGGTAGCAGTCCGGTCGAATTGACCTGCCGTTCACGCAACTGTTCGCTAAGCTGTCTGCCGAGCTGTCGGACTTCCTTGATCCTTGTACGTGAAAGGGCGTTTACACGCCGCTGTAGCTTGGGCAGCAGCACGAGCTGAACTGGCAGCACGGTCAGTGCGGCGGCACCCAACACAGGGTCCTGAACGAACATGAAAAACAGAATCGTCAACAGTGTACCGCCTTGTAGGATTGGCAGCGTGAGGACATCTGCCGCGAAGCCACCTATGGGCTCAACCTCCTGTGCGAGAATAGGGACGATTTCGCTCTGGTTTCGGGAGTCGGGATCGCTGCGCCATTGCCGATAGACCAGCAAGCGGAAGCGCCGCAGAAAACGCTCAGCTACATACCCCTTGAACACGTTGAGGCCGTATTTATTTAGCCCATTCAAGATGATCGCCAGAAGGTAGAGACCACAGAGAAGCATTAGGAAAACGACCTGATCGACGTCTCGTCCCAAAATGGCAACGGGGAAACGATCAGAATCCAAAGCGTTGTTTACGATCTGCTTTGGCAGTTCGAGGGTCAGATATAGAATAGGCATCGCGATGAGGCTGACCACAATCATCAATGCCTGCTGCCTTCTGGAGTAGCGCAGGACCGTGCTGAAAAGACTGCCTTCAAGCCCCCGTATGGGTTCGGGGTGGAACGTAGAGGTGTGACGGCGCTTCCAAAGCTTGAAAATGCCGCGAATAGCAAGATATGAGCCGACAGTGATCAGCAGCGCGGGTGCCAAGACCAGTATCAGATGAATGAACGGGTGAACCCAGTCTGGCGTCGCATCGCTGTAGTCGTACCCAAACGCGGCAGATACGTTGTGTACAAGCACGTGATACCTGTCCAGGAGTGACATCAAAAACTCTAACCCTTGGATTTCGGCGCAAGGTGATCGTGCACGATGATGACGCCCCACATGCCCGCTTCCCGGTGGCCGGGTATCAAGCATACGAACTCCAGGTTCGTCATATCGGAGAACTCCCAGATCAGCTCGGCATTTTGTCCACTTGGGATCAAAACCGAGTTGGCGCGATCATGTTGCATATCGGGGTGTTCGCGCATCCACTGCTGATGTTTCGCAATTTCGTCAAAGGAGCCGAGAAAGAACTCATGATCCAGAGCGCCTGTATTTCCGATCAAGAACCGAACGACCGATCCCTTTTCAATCTGGATCGCGTCCGGCTCGAAAAGCATGTAGCCGCTTTCTGTCTCCCTGATGGATATTTCGATCGTCCGGTCGAATGAGGAACCGACACCGGGCTTCCCGATCGCATCATGGCCAGGCAATTCAAAGGCCCGCGCATGAGGTTGCTGGCCTTTGCCACTAGAAGCGTTCACTGAGAAAGCCGGAAAGACGAGCACAAGGGCGGTGGTGCAGATTATCAGGAAATTCATAATGCTCGGCTACCTCCGTAGCGCTTGATTTTATTGCCTCAAAACGTTGGGGCCGGGCGTGTTCGCCTCGGCCCCATTGTCTATCTTCACTTCATCTGCGTGACAGTAAGCTTGCCCTTGACCCGGTCGGCAACGAACTCGATGTCCTGACCTTCCGCCATCTTGGCCATCATCGCTTCGTCCGCGCGGAACACCATCGTCATCGCGGGCATATCGAGGTTGACCAGAGGGCCGTGGATGATTGTGACCTTGCCGGCCTTGGCGTCGATCTTCTTGATGGTCCCGCTCGTATATTCCACGTCAGCCTGAGCCATCTGGTCCCCCACTGAGACCGCACGGTGCATTCCGGATTCGTAGTGACCCGGAATCAGGCACGCCGCTTCGAACGTACCAGCATTCGCGAACGTCCAGACGACCTCACCCGAAGCGCCCGCATCGAGACGGATTCGGTTCGGGTCGTCGTGTTCCATATCCATCTTGGCCATTTCGATCTTGTGCTCGGCGTTGCGCTCGACTGTATCAAGGACGAATTCATGCTCCAGCTCACCCTTGTTCGTGATGTTGAAGCGGATGGTTTCACCCTCCTTGATGGTCATCTCTTCGCTCTCGATCAGCATTTCGCCTTCGTCGTTTTCGAGCAGAGTGACATCAATTGTGCGGTCCACATTGGCGGCTTCACCCGGCATACCGATCATCATTGCGGCCGGCTTGGTCTCACCGTGCCCGCCATCATGTGTGCCTGCGGCAAATGCTGGTGCCGAAAGCACCAACGCGAAGCTTGTCGTCAAAAGAAGATTTCTCATTTCATTGTCCTGTAGGTTGGTTTGGTTGGAGTTGACGAAGGGCCGTTCAGCCCTTCGAGTTTGGTTTTGGTGTGAGAATGGTCTTGGGACTGTTGTTCGAGGCGAACTCGGGCAATTCGCCGGTCCATTCGTAGGCCATCTCGCCCGGAGGATTTTCGTACCAGCCGGGATCGGAGTAATCGTCCGCGTCGATGCCGTCCCGCACCTTTACGACCGAAAACATGCCGCCCATCTCGATGGGGCCGTAGGGCCCCCAACCCGTCATCATCGGGATCGTGTTGTCAGGCAGCGGCATTTCCATTTTCGCCATGTCCCCCATGCCGGACATCCCCATGGGCATGTACTCCGGCTGGAACTGACGGATCTTCTGGGTCAGCGGCTTCTTGTTGACCCCGATGAACGTCGGCACATCGTGACCCATGGCATTCATCGTGTGGTGCGACTTGTGGCAGTGAATCGCCCAGTCACCCAGATGGTCTGCGACGAACTCATAGGCGCGCATCGCGCCCACGGGGATGTCGATGCTGACCTCCGGCCATTGCGCTTCTGGCGGTACCCAGCCACCATCCGTGCAGGTGACCTTGAAGTCATAGCCGTGCATGTGGATCGGGTGGTTTGTCATCGTGAGGTTGCCGACGCGTACTCGCACCTTGTCGCCCTTGTTCACGACCAGCGGATCGATGTCGGGGAAGATCCGACTGTTCCATGTCCACAGATTGAAGTCCGTCATCGTCATGATGCGGGGCACGTATGTGCCGGGATCGATGTCAAAGGCATTCAGCATGATCAGAAAATCGCGATCCACCGGCATGAACGTGGGATCCTTGGGGTGGACCACGAACATGCCCATCATCCCCATCGCCATCTGGGTCATTTCGTCGCCATGGGGGTGGTACATGAACGTGCCGGACTTCACCAAGTCGAATTCGTAGACAAACGTTTTTCCTGGCGGGATGCTGGGATGACTCAACCCGGAGACCCCATCCATGCCCGAGGGCAGGATGAGCCCGTGCCAATGCACCGTGGTGCCTTCCGGCAGCTTGTTGGTGACGTAGATGCGGACCCGGTCACCTTCAACTGCTTCGATCGTTGGACCGGTGGACTGGCCGTTGTAACCCCACAAATGCGCGATCATGCCGTCTGCAAGTTCGCGCTCTACCGGTTCGGCCACGAGGTGAAATTCCTTGACCCCGTTGTTCATCCGGTGCGGAAGGGTCCACCCGTTCAGCGTGACCACAGGTGTGTAGTCCGGCCCCGACGACGGACGCGCCGTAATCGCCGTTGCCGCACTGTCCATCTGCGCGGCTTCAGGGAGGCCCATGTTCAGGGTTTGACCCCAGGCTTTTGAAGAGACCAGCGTTGCACCTGCCGCGCCGGCTCCGAGTAATTGACGTCTGTTCAACATGTCAGTTCCTTTCAGTGTCCTGCACCGCCACCGGCGGCAAGCGTTGCGCCTTCTCCACCAGCACCACCGCCGCCTTCGCCGCCGCCATAGATCGCGGCGGTCAGATCGGCCTGTGCCATGTAGAATTCGCGTTTTGCATTTGCCGCTTCCAGGGATGCGCCAAGTTTCTCGCGCACATCAGTCAGCAACTCGAAAGTGTTGGTGATCATGCCGTTGTAGGACAGCAAACCCTCTTCTTCGACGGTCGTGCGTAGCGGCACCAGAACGTCGCGGTAGTGGCGTGCGATTTTGTATGCGGCATGATAAGAGGCTTCAGCACCGCGCGCTTCAGACCGGACGTTCACGGCCTTCTCTGCGAGCACGTTGGCCGCTTGAAGATAAGACAATTCCGCCTTGCGCATCCGGGCCTTGCCGGTGTCGTAGATCGGGATCGCGAACTCCACTTCCACCTGAGGCAAAGTCTTGGTTTCAATGTCGCCACTGCCTTCAACTTCACGCTCAAATTCGGCTCCCGCAACGATCTCCAGATCGCTGACAATGCGGGTCTGGTCGGTCAGACCAAACGCCTTGGCCTGCGCTTCCAGGCCAAGTTTGGCAACACGCAGATCCACCCGGTTTCGGAGCGCCTTGGCCTCGATGTCGGTCACACGGCCGACAGAACGCGGCAGTGCAGGAAGAGCATCTGGCACATAGTAATCGACTTCGGTGCCCCAGAGGCCCATCAACCTGGTCAAAGTCTCCTTGGACCGAGTGGCGTTCAATCGTGCCTGTGCAAGTTGCCCCGCCAGTTCGGCATTGAATGCCTGTTCGCGGGCCTGCCCAGCTTTGTTGAGTGCGCCGGTCTCGCCCAACCGCATAGCCAGTTCCGAGCCGGCGTCAGAGGTCGCTTTCGCGCGCCGCAGATAGCTCACTGCCTCGAAGGCGGCGACTGCATCGACCCATGCCTTTCGCGTCTGATTGGCCAGTGCAAGTGTGTCGTTCACGGCATTGAGCTGAGCCTGCCGGAAGCTTGCATCAGCAATGGCCATGCGCTGTTTGCGCGTGGTGGCATCGAGGACGTTCGACCGGATCAGCCCTTCGATCGCCCTGTAGGCACCGAGCTCAGGCGCACCGATTCCCAAGACGCCAATTGAGACGATCGGGTTTTCCGGCGTCGATTGCTGCCAGGCCTCAGCGGCCGAGAGGCCAACATTGGCGTAAGACGCTTGCAGACCCTTATTGTTCAGCAACGCAACCTGAACCGCCGTATCGGCCGAGATCGTCTTCTGATGCACCATGCTGTGCACCTGTTTCTTGAGAGCTTCGTTTTCGGCCTGGGTTTCGGCGAAGGCCGTCCGTTTGCCGATGGCCGGTGTGACCTGACTGGAAATGTTGGCGAAGCCGGCTTTCGGTTCCGTGTAGATACCCGGTACAGCGGTAGCGCAGGCACCCAAAATTAGGGGAAAGCCAAGAACCAGCGGAATCTTAGATACCCGCATCAGTTGCCCTCCGTCTGCTCTTGATTGACGGAACGCCAATCACGGGGGCCGGTCGGACCACGATAGGTGTAGCCAGCCAATGGATCTTGATAGCTGATCGGAGACGAAACGGTCGCGTTGACGACAGCCTGTTGTGTCGCAACGGAGGGCAAAGGGGTAGGCTCATAGGCGCATGCGCCAAGCCCGAGGGCCGAAGCCCCCATAAGTAGATGAATTTTCATGAAGGTATCCTGATTGATGAACGATGTCTCACGCAGAGTCTGCGCAAGGCTCACACCCGGATTGGGCGCCGTTTCAGATCAGGAATCGAGGGGGCCGCAGAAACCCTGATGTTTCGACGGAATGCGTCTGACCGCTCAGGATCATATATTCTTTCGCAGCAATAGGATCCGGGAATACCAAGTCTGCGTCTGGAATTACGACAGAAATGCATATTCCGTTACAACACTGAGTTGATTGATGCTCTGTTTCACCCATGTCGGAGGATATGTCATCCACGTCAACTGTCGCCGGGTGTTTCATGTGGTCGGCGTGGATATCAGTTCCCTGACCAACTGTCGGTTCGCTGAGAAGGGAGCTGATCGATCCAGAATGCTGACCATCATGCATTCCCGAGGCCGCGTGTGCCGCAGAAGGTGGAGACAGAACCAATGCCAACGCAAAAGCGAAGCAAGTGAGGAATTTCACCCATACCGAAGTGGCGACACGCATTCTCATAAACGGCAACTTGGACGTTTTGACAAATTAGTCAACGCTTACAGCGCGGGAAGGTTTGGCACAATCTAGCGAGGCAGGCGAATTCTCGCTGCGAGCGCTCAAAACTGTTGCGCAATAGATACATAGCAACGTTCACCAGTCAGACAGAAGACGCGAAAATGGTAGTGAGTACTTCAGTAATGACTGGAAGTGCCGGGACTAACTCAGTCTTTGCGATCCGTAGCCCGCATCGTGAATCGCTGCCTTCAGAGCGCTTTCATCCAATGCGCTATCTACCTCGACGGAACGCGCAGTCAGGTCACAGGTGACAGTCGCGTGTGGGTCTATCGTCACAATGGCCTTCTCTATCGACGCGGTGCAATGTCCGCAGTTCATGTCCGGCACGCTGAACCTGATCATCACGATCTCCTTCTTGCTGCTGCTATCTAGGGCGTTCCCCTATGGGAAGGTCAATGCCCGAAAAAATTCCTCGATGCACCTGTTGACCTTCCAGTGAATGGAACCCTTATGTGAGAGAGGATCAGAATCAGGAGATTTCCATGTCCGGTCCGCACAACGTCCGAATTTCCCTTCAAAACATGTCCTGCGCCTCTTGCGTCGGGCGGGTGGAGCGTGGGCTTTCCGGCCTGCCGGGTGTCAGCGACGTTCGCGTCAACCTCGCCAGCGAGACGGCCCAGGCGCAGATCGACGGGCCGGAGCGCATCTCGGACATCGTCGAGAAGCTGGAAGAGATTGGCTATCCGGCCCGTAAGCAGAGCACTCGCCTGAACGTGGCCTCCATGTCTTGTGCGTCCTGCGTTGGGCGGGTGGACAAGGCGCTGGCGGCGGTGCCGGGCGTGCTGGACGTGAACGTCAATCTGGCATCGGAAACTGCGACGGTAACGTATCTCGAAGGCTCGGTTGCGGTTGCGGACCTGCTGAAGGCGGCGGGTGACGCAGGCTATCCCGCGACCTTGCCGCCGGACAGCGCGCCGGAAGACACGAGTGCCCGCAAGGATGAAGAGGCGCGGACGCTGGCTCGCAGGACCGCGCTGGCGGCGGCCCTCGCCCTGCCTGTGTTTCTGCTGGAAATGGGCGCGCACCTGATCCCCGGCATGCATGGTCTGATCGGCGACACGATCGGCCATCGGGCAAGCTGGCTGATCCAGTTCGTCCTGACCACGGTGGTTCTGCTCTGGCCGGGGCGCAGCTTCTACACGCGCGGGTTTCCAGCCCTGCTCAAGCGTGCGCCGGACATGAACAGCCTTGTCGCGGTCGGCACTTCTGCCGCCTATCTCTATTCTCTCGTGGCGCTATTCGCGCCCGCGCTGCTGCCCGAAGGGTCGCGTGCCGTCTATTTCGAGGCGGCGGCAGTCATCGTCGTGCTAATCCTGCTGGGCCGGTGGCTGGAGGCGCGCGCCAAGGGCCGCACCGGCGCAGCGATCCAGAAGCTGCTGGGCCTTCAGGCCAAGACCGCCCGCGTGCTGGTGGACGGAGAGCCTGAGGACGTGGCCATCGAGCGCATCGCCGCGGGCGACATCCTGCTCGTGCGCCCCGGAGAGCGGATTGCCGTGGACGGTGAAGTGACCGAAGGCAGCGCCCGCGTCGATGAGAGCATGATCACCGGCGAGCCGGTGCCTGTGGCCAAGTCGTTGGGCGATCCCGTCACCGGCGGGACCGTCAACGGTTCCGGTGCCTTCCAGTTCCGTGCGACACGCGTGGGAGCGGATACGACGCTGGCGCAAATCATCCGTATGGTCGAAGAGGCGCAGGGTGCCAAGTTGCCGATCCAGGGTCTGGTGGATCGGATCACCCTGTGGTTTGTGCCCGCTGTCATGGCGCTGGCGCTGCTGACGGTGATGATCTGGCTGCTGGTCGGACCGTCGCCCGCCTTGTCCTTTGCGCTGGTCGCCGGAGTATCGGTGTTGATCATCGCCTGCCCCTGCGCGATGGGGCTGGCCACACCGACGTCGATCATGGTCGGCACCGGCCGTGCCGCCGAAATGGGTGTGCTGTTCCGCAAGGGCGACGCCCTGCAACAGCTTTCGACCGTCGATGTGGTCGCGCTGGACAAGACCGGCACGGTGACCGAAGGACGCCCCGAACTGACCGATCTGGTGCTGGCCGACGGCTTTGAACGGGCCGAGGTGCTGGCTCTGGTCGCGGCGGTCGAGGCGCGGTCGGAACATCCCATCGCCGAGGCCATCCTGCGGGCGGCGAAGGCCGAGGGCGTTGCCCGGCACGACGCGCAGAAATTCAAGTCCATCACTGGCCACGGTGTCCGGGCAGAAGTCGCGGGCCGGGACGTACTGGTGGGCGCCGACCGTTTGATGGCTCGCGAAAGGCTGGACATCGGCGCGTTGGTCGACGAAGAGCGCCGCCTGGCCGAGCGGGGCCGCACCGCGCTTTACGCCGCCATCGACGGACGCGTTGCCGCCGTCATCGCCGTGGCAGATCCGGTGAAGCCATCCAGCGCGGCCGCCATCCGGGCGCTGCACGATCTTGGCCTGAAAGTCACCATGATCACCGGCGACAAGCGCGAGACGGCAGAAGCCATCGCGCGCGAGACCGGCATCGACCATGTGATCGCGGGTGTGCTGCCGGATGGCAAGGTCGCGGCATTGGACGATCTGCGCGGCACGGGCCAGCAAATCGCCTTTGTCGGCGACGGCATCAACGATGCGCCCGCGCTTGCCCATGCGGACGTGGGCATCGCCATCGGCACCGGCACCGACGTCGCCATCGAATCGGCCGACGTGGTGCTGATGTCGGGCGATTTGCGCGGCGTGGTCAACGCGCTGGAAGTGTCGCGGCGTACGATGCGCAACATCCGCCAGAACCTGTTCTGGGCCTTCGGCTATAACGTAGCCCTCATTCCGGTGGCGGCGGGGCTGCTCTACCCGGTGTCGGGCCTGCTGCTGTCGCCGGTGCTGGCGGCTGGGGCAATGGCGCTCAGCTCGGTCTTCGTACTGACGAACGCGCTGCGCCTGCGCCGTGTCCGCCCGGCGATGGACGACGCGGCGAAGGCCGCGACTGCCCCCCGCATGTCCCCCCTCCCGGCAGAATGAAACAAGGAGAAAACGATCATGAATATCGGAGACGTGGCCGACCTGTCCGGCCTTCCTGCGAAGACCATCCGCTACTACGAGGACATCGGGCTGGTCGAGCCGCTGCGCAGCGCGAACGGTTATCGCAGCTTTCGGCAGAGCGACGTCCACAAGCTGGCGTTTCTTGGGCGAGCGCGTGCGCTTGGCTTCACCATCGAGGACTGCCGGAGCCTGCTGAAACTCTATGCCGATACCGACCGCGCCAGCGCGGAGGTCAAGCAGATCGCCGAGGAACACCTCGACCGGATCGACCGGAAAATCGCAGAACTGACCGAGATGCGCGCGACGTTGTCGCACCTTGTCGATGCCTGCGCTGGCGATCACAGGCCTGATTGCCCGATTCTCGCAGATCTGGCGATGGAAGAGGGTAAGACCCGGACCGCAAGGGCAGCGGATTAAGCGGGCTTCGATCTGTCCCCCAGCGGGCCGCGCCACCCATAAGGTGCGACTGGCTGCAGCTATTTCGGAACATTCCAGCGCGGGAAAGTTGTTCCACCTCTAGACTTCACGATTTCGAGAGAGGACAACTTCATGTCATATGGCCGCTTTTTCGCGATGATCGCCACATCTACCGTCGTCATGTTCGGTCTGATGTATCTCAATACCTACCTCTGGACGCATGTGTTCTGGTCGGAAACGCGGGCCTACATGGCTCTCCTGATGGGTGCCACCATGGCGATCATCATGCTGGGCTTCATGCTGTCGATGTATTCCAGCAAGACGGCTAACGCAGCCATCTTCATCGGTGCCGCTGTGGTCTTTGCCGCCTCGCTTTGGCTGGTCCGCAGCCAAGTGACGGTGGGCGACACCAGCTACATGCGGGCAATGATCCCGCACCACTCGATCGCGATCATGACCTCCAGCCGCGCCGATATCTCGGACCCGCGCGTGCGCAAGCTGGCGGATGAGATCATCTATGCGCAGGACAAGGAAATCGCCGAGATGCGTTATCTGGTGAACGATATCGACGCCAACGGTGACAGTCCGGCACAGTCAGAAAGCGGACCGACGCAGATCATGAGCCTTGACGAGGCGCTATCAACCCCGGAAGTCGCCATTCTCGACCTCGAATTTCTTACTACGGAGGACATTGCGCAGATGTTTCCCGGCGGCGCGGCGTGCACGTTCACCTACACCACCACAAGCAGGCCTGCGCTTGCGGTGGGCCGCATCGACGGTGGGAGTGTAGCTCTCGCCAAGATCAGCGGCGATCTGGTGCGGCTGGAGGCTGGCGACGCCGGAAGCACTTGGGGCACGGAAGGCATGACAGTGGCGTTGAGCGCGCCGAGCGGAACCGGCACATTGGACGCAAATAGTGGCGAAATGCAGGACGCCGATCTCGTTCTCGAACTTGGGTCCGGTCTGCGTGCAGGGTATCGCGGATATTACGGTTGCGGTGCCTGAACCAGAAACTGGAGGAAACACCATGCCGAAAGACGCATCGAAATCAGCCCAACTCTACCGGATGGTCATGCAGGATCATCTTTGCCCTTATGGTCTCAAGTCCAAAGACCTGCTCGAACGGGAAGGGTACGAGGTCGAGGATCATCACCTGACGACACGTGAGGAAACCGATGCCTTCATGGAAAAGCACGGGGTCGAGACCACGCCGCAGACCTGGATCGGCGACAAGCGGATTGGCGGCTACGACGATCTGCGGGTCCATTTCGGCCTCGACGCGCCGGAAAGTGAGCGCTCGGACACCTCCTATCGGCCGGTGATCGCGATCTTTGCCGTCGCGTTTCTGATGGCGCTCGGCCTGTCATGGTACAGCTTTGGAACCATCCTCAGCCTGCGCGCGCTGGAATGGTTCGTCTCGATCTCGATGTGCTTGCTTGCAGTGCAGAAGCTTCAGGATGTCGAGAGCTTTTCGACCATGTTCCTGAATTACGACCTGCTGGCGCGCCGCTGGGTGCGCTACGGCTATCTCTATCCCTTCGGAGAGGCCTTCGCCGGTATCCTCATGGTCGCCGGGGCGCTCACCTGGCTGTCGGCACCCGTGGCCTTGTTCATCGGCACCGTCGGCGCGGTTTCGGTCTTCAAGGCCGTGTACATCGAAAGGCGCGAGTTGAAATGCGCCTGCGTCGGGGGAGACAGCAACGTGCCACTAGGGTTCGTCTCGCTCACCGAGAACCTGATGATGATGGTCATGGGTATCTGGATGCCGATCCGGGTCTACCTGATCGGTTGACGGCCCCGCGACCTCTACAGAGGCGCGGCGTGTACGACCTTTTTGACTGGTGGAGATGATCCCCACTTACCAGCCATCGCGCCAAGAGCTGGTTCGAAGTTCGTCAGCCGATTGTCGCGAGAAAGGGAAACGTCCCCAGCAGCCAATATGCAAACCGTGACAGTTGCCCGGTCATGATGGCAACTCCCATGATGATCATGGCAACACCCGCGCCCTTGTAGAGCCAGCGACCGGCCTTGCCGATCTGCCTTACCCGCGCGGCGATGGCGTCGGTGAACAGCGCAGCCAGCAGGAAAGGCACCCCCAGACCAGCGGAATAGATCGACAGCAGCCAGATGCCGTCCGACATGCCGCCGGAGGTCGAACTGAGTGTCAGGATCGCGCCGAGGATCGGTCCGATGCAAGGTGTCCAGCCAAAGGCGAAGGCCAGTCCCAGCAAGTAGGCCCCAAACGGGCGACCGCCGGGAATGTCGAGATTGAAACGGGTATCGCGCGAGAACGCATCCAGACGAAAGATACCCACCATGAACAGTCCGAACAGAATGATGATCCCGCCACCGAAATAATTCAGCTCAGTGCGCCATGTCAGCAGCAGCGACCCGAGCGCGCTGGCCCCGGCCCCGAGGGCGACGAAGACCGTCGAAAAGCCCAGCACGAAGCAGGCACTCAATCCGAGCGCCCCGGCACGTGCCCGCAGACCAACCGACCGCGTCGTACGCAGGTCCGGCTGCCCCGCAATGTACGAAACGTAGCCGGGCACCAGTGGCAGTACACAAGGCGACAGGAACGAAATGGCACCCGCAAGGAAGGCCGCGAAAATGCCGATGCCGGAAATATCCATCATGTTTCTCGCTTAGTGTTGAAGGACCACACGGCCCACCAGAACGCGACCAGCGGGACCACGATCCATTGCAAAACAGGTGACAGGCCCGCATCGAGGACCGGAATGATCGGCATCAGGTCCGAATAGGCCCAGGCCGCGCGGATCACGATGTTGAGCCATTCGCTGAACAGCGTGTATCCCAGTCCAAACACCACCGTCAGGACGGTCACAGACCGCCGCGTGGAGGCGACTAGGGGCCAGCCCCGGCCCGACAGCATGAGGGCAAGCATCAGCGCGCTCATGGCGATCAGGATATCACCACCCGTGCAATGGACGGCTGCGAAGACAATCTCACCCCAGGTGCCCTCGTTCCATATCGTGTAGAGCGGCATATGCGCGAACTCCCAGATCAGATTGGCCGGGATGATCACCGAAAAATACCGACGCAGAGCTGTCAGGGAAATTCCGTCTGTCGAGGACAGCCTGACGCCAGTCGCAAAGACACTCATTGAGACACACCTGTCAGCCGGTCCCACCAGCTGGGCTCCCGGCGTCGATGCTGTGCGTTGTTGATCAACTCGCTGACATAGAGGATGAGGTTCACGTTCTTGAAGTCCATGCCATGAAATTTTGCAGCGAACCGCCCGCCGATATCCACGACATGGGTGACCGCTCCGTGCATCATCATGTCGCTGTCGGCGGTCATCGTGAACTCCAGCCCATATTCCCGCGCCAGAAGGCGCGTTGCGTCATCAGATTGATCAGGCTGCTTGGTCAAAATGACCCAGTTGCTCGGATCGAGTCCATGCCGATCCACGTAATCGCGCAGCACGTCCGGCGTGTCATTCACCGGATCGGTGGTGATCGAGATGAACTGCACAAGCTCCTTCATCGGCCCGTCGTTGATCGAAGTCTGTATGGCCGCGATCTTTTCGGAGTGGAGCGGGCAGATATCCGGGCAATTGGCGTAGATGAAGTGCAGGATGATCACCTTGTCGCTGAAATCCGACAGGCGCACAGTATTCCCCTCGGAATCCTGCAACTCGAAACCTGGTGCCTGCACCTCATCGACAACCTGGAAGTATGGCTCCATCTCGAACATACGTGCATCCAGGTTTTCACCGGGATGATCGGCTAAAGCTGGAGAGGAGATCGTACCCGCAAGTATCGCCAAAGCGGCGCGTCGTGTCAGTGCTGTCAATTCTTAAATCCTTCAAAACTTTTGCCTGCCGATCCGCAGACCGACAGGCATTTTCGGCAGTTTAGCCGTCAGAATTTGGCGACGGCATCATGCCGCCGTCCATGTTCTCCGTCATGGACGCCATCATCTCGGTGCAG
Source organism: Sulfitobacter mediterraneus (assembly GCF_016801775.1). Taxonomy (NCBI): domain Bacteria; kingdom Pseudomonadati; phylum Pseudomonadota; class Alphaproteobacteria; order Rhodobacterales; family Roseobacteraceae; genus Sulfitobacter; species Sulfitobacter mediterraneus. Next base: position 16,702 of record NZ_CP069005.1, read on the forward strand.
GCTTCCATCATGGGCTTCATTTCGGCCATCATCTTCATCATGCCCTCCATATCGCCATCCATCATGCCGCCTTGCATGGCACCGTCATTCTGCATCATCTCGCCGGTATCAGGCGTCGCCTGTTCCTGGGCGCTGACGGCAAATGCACTTGCGGTAACGGCTGACGCTACGACGAAGGTTTTAAATGCTTTTCTCATGGTTTTCTCCTTGGGTTAATCGTGTGGTTATCGAAAGAACTCAATCGGGAGACGCCCCCTCGGGCGATTTGGAACAGCCCTTTCCGGACCCGCCCTTCATGCACAGACCCAGGCCGCACATCGCAGCGCAGGGGGCCAGCGAGACCAGAACAGGCGCGAGCCCGATCGCGCTGAGCCATCCCCAGTTCAAGGCCATGCCGCCCCCGATCAAGGTTGCCGCACCGACGAACAGCAATCGTCTGCGCGTCAGCCACCCGGGCCAGTTGCCTGCGCTTTCGATGTCGGCGGCACCCGCGATGTTGGAAGGTGATATGTCGGTCATCCGGGAAATCCTTTCGATATTAGTGAAGTAGTCATTCCAGTAACTGGAAGGTCAAGGTTGAGAGAACGTCTTCTGGGGCACTCATTCGATAAATCCGCTCAGAAAGGACACCATTTCGGGGTCGTCCCATTCGGCCGGGCCGACCAGTCGACCAAGCTCCCGCCCCTGCGCGTCGATCAGGATCGTCGTCGGCAGGCCGACAGTACGCAGCGCAGTGGCTGAAAGCATGGTCTGGTCGACATACATCTTGAGATTGGAAACTCCGATTTCGTCGTAGAAGCGGCGCACGACTTTTGATCCGGCCCGGTCGATGGAAAGGGCGACCACCTCGAAGTCGTCGCCGCCAAGTTCCGCTTGCAGCGCATCCAGTGTCGGCATCTCTTCCCGGCAAGGGACGCACCAAGTTGCCCAGACATTCACGAGGATCACTTTGCCGCGAAAATCTTCCATGTCTCCCCGGCTTCCGTCTTCTTTCTCGTAGCGCACATTGGCGACAGGCTGCGGGGTGTCGTGAAGTGCAAACCCTTGCGGTGTCGCGAAAGCCGCGCCGACGGACAGTGCCAAGGCGATCAGCGCCGGTTTCAGATTTTTCATGGCGTTTTCTCCTTGGCGGGTTGGGTTTTGTGGTCACGGACGATCGGCAGCAGCGTTTCCTGCAGGATTGCTCGTGTGATCGGACCAACATGGCGGTAGGCGATGGTGCCGTCGGGCGCGATGACGTAGGTTTCGGGCACGCCATAGACGCCCCATTCGATACCGGCGCGTCCGTTGATGTCGGCCCCGATGCGCGCGTAGGGATCACCCAACTCGTCGAGCCAGGCGCGCGCCTGATCGGGCGGGTCCTTGTAGTTGATCCCGTAAAGCGGCACCTCACCTGTTGCGCTCAACTCCATGAACAGCGGATGTTCGGCCCGACAGGGCACACACCAAGAGGCAAAAACGTTCACCAGCGAGACATGGCCGATCAGATCCTGCGTCGAAAGACCTTCTTCGCGGCCGAGCACCGGGGGCAGCGCGAAGTCGGGCACGGGTTTGCCGAGAAGTGCCGACGGCAAGTCGTCGCCACCCCTGAAAAGCCCCCAACCGAACAGGACCATGAGGGCAAAAGCTATCAGCGGCACCAGCACGAACCCAGAGATTCTGCGTCTCGTCACAGGGTCGGCATTTCTCTCGACCTCTCCCGTCATGGCTGCGCCTGCTCATCGGCAAGGGATCGGCTTTCCTGCGACGCGCGGATCCGGTTGGGCCATGTGCTCTTGATGTAGTCAATGATCGCCGTGATCTCATCGTCTGTCAGCACATCCTCATATCCGGGCATGTCGCTTTCGTACCCGTTCCCGACAATCGCCGCCGGTCCGCGTTTCACGATGTCGAGCAATACGCGGTCGGGGTGATGCCAGGTATGGCCGGAGGCGTCGTGCGGCGGGGCAGGCAACCTGCCGTTCGGCAATCGTGTGCGCCATTCAGGTTGCCCCTCCAGGTTTGCCCCATGGCAACTGGCACAATTCTCTTGATAAAGGCGCTCGCCCATGAGCACGTCGCTCTGCGCCGCTACGGGCAAAACCGTTGTGGCGAGCAGGACAGCCGAGAGCCTAATCGTGTTTTTCACTAAGTTTCCGCCTTCTTATTGCGAGCCACCTACAGAGGACGATGAGTGCCGCGAGCAACGACAGGACAAGCAGGACGCAAAGCGCCCAGACCAATCCCATCGACAACAGGCTGTCGCCGCTGCTGGCACCTTCAGTCCGCATTTCGGCGCATTTCTATTTTCCGCTGTCCGAGCGGATGTATTTGACCAAGGCGATCGCCGCGAGCACCAGCACACCCACGATCAGCAACCAGACGAGGCCCATCGCAATCATCATGCCGCCGCCCATCATTCCACCGTCCATCATCATGCATTCCATCCTTTGTTTTCCCTTGAAACCGGTCTGGCACGGGTTCGCACCAGACCGCGCGATTGATCATTCGACCGAATATACGGTCGGGCTCACACCTTCCTCGACGGTGTAAATCTTGAAGGGCTCCTGTTTCGCGCCGCCCATACCCGGCGACCCCAATGGCATGCCGGGAAGTGTCACACCGGCAATTTCCGGGCGCTCTTCGAGCAGCCTGTTGACGACATCGATCGGCACGTGTCCGCTGACGACGTAATCGTCGAGAAAGGCTGTATGACAGCCTTGGAAGTCGTCCGGGATACCAGCCTCGCGACTGATCTGCGCGAGATCGTGGGTCGGCCGCACCTCCACCGTGAAACCGTTTTCGCGCAGATAGTCCGCGTAGCTTTCGCAGCATCCGCATTGCGGGTTCTTGTAGAGCGTGACCTCCTGCGCTGCGGCAGGCGCGGCATTCAGGCTCATCGCGAGGACGGCGACGGCACCTGCCGTGCCGAGGCTGGTAAATCCAAGTATCTTGTTCATCGGTTCATTCCTTTTCGTGGTCATTGGGTTGTGAGATTTCAGATTTTGGTCGTGCCGGGATCGACGCGGATGACGCCCATCATGCCCGCCGCTTGGTGTTCCAGGATGTGGCAGTGGAACATCCAATCGCCGGGGTTGTCCGCCACGAAGGCGATCTCGACCCGTTCTTTGGGGGCCATCAGGACGGTGTCCTGCCATTCGCGATACCGAGTCGATTGCCCGTTGCGCGCGATCACACGGAACGAATGCCCATGGAAATGGATCGGATGGTGCCATGCGGTGCGATTATCCATCTCGAACACGTGCGATGTGCCCTGCGGCAGGACCAGCAAGGGGTCCATCGTGTGCCCCGTCGCGGCTTCGCCGTTGATGAACCACATGTTGCCCTCGCGCATCTGCTCCATCATCGACCCCATGCCGCCGCCCATCATCATCTGCCCCATCATTCCGCCGTTGAAGACGATCTGATGCCGCGCGGCCGACGCCATGTCCGGTTCCGCCAACGGGTTGGGTGGCAGGTCCATCGACCAATCCGGCACACTGTCCCGCAGCCTGTCAGGCCCATAGACGAGGTCGACCAGACGGTATTCGAGGCCGTCGTAGAAGACATCGGTGACGGTGACGACTTCTCCGGGCTTGCCGGTCATGTCGATCACCAGATCGACACGCATGGCCGGGCCGATCACTACGATATCGCCATTTGGTGCATGAGGGGTCACGGGTTGACCATCCAGCGCGACCACAGCCGGTGCAAGACCGCCGAAATCCAGCCCGAATATCCGCGCGTTCGCCGCGTTGACTAGCCGCAAGCGGATGCGCTCACCGGATTGCACCGAGATTTGTTCGGGGATCTGACCGTTGATGGTCACGGAATTGCCAATACGACCGCCGTGCATCGCGTCATGGCGGTTGCCGAAGTCATCCGACAACTGCCCCGCCCGCGTCATGCGCCAGTCGTCCAGCATCCAGGTCACGTCGCGATCGACGCGGATCGGGTCCGCCTCCTCGACGATCAGCGACCCGTAAAGCCCGCGTCCGACCTGTTCCGAACTGCGCTGGTGCGGATGGTACCAGAACGTGCCCGCATCCAGCGCATTGAACTCGTAGAGAAAATCGCCATCAACCGGGATCGGATCCTGTGTAAGGAACGGCACTCCGTCCATCGCATTGGGCGTGCGGATGCCATGCCAGTGGATTGTGGTCCCTTCATCCAACCCATTCTGAGCCAGAACGCGGATTCGGTCGCCCTGGCGTACTCGGATTTTAGGGCCGGGGACGGATCCGTTATAGCTCCAGACATTAGTCGGGCCGTATGGTGACGGGCGCAGGGCGGCCTGTCCGGATGCCGCGCGTAGGACGAATGGGTCCCCAGTTGGATCGGCCATCGCCATTCGTGCAGGTGACAGAGCGGATAGGGCTGTGAATGCGGCACCTGTGCGAAGCACGTGCCTTCGTGAAATCGGTCTGTGGAGGATCATCGCAACTGCCTTGATCTGAAAGGGTCGCACTCAGCCAGCTTCGGCCAAAGCAACAATCAGGCCTCGCAGCAGGCGAGGCCGGTTTCAGGTTCAGACAGGCAGTTTGGGAGGGAATGGATCAAGCGACGGATTCGTGCCGAGTGAGATCAAAGGTTCGGCACCCCGGACGGCAGTACCAAAAGGCCTCGTGAGCCGCGCTGACGGCATATTGGCAAGGAGGCCAGAAGTACCGCTGGAGCCGCAAGGAACAGGACACCCACCTTCACAGGCAGTGCCCTCAGCAAATCCGGTGGGATCGCACCCGCCGCAACGGCCATCCGCGCTTTCGGTGGGTTCCATCTGCGCCATAGCCGTGACCGACATACCGGCCAACGACATATCCGGCGCAGTCACTGTACCGAAGGTCAGCATGAGAATCAAAACAAGGCGAAAAATGCGGAACATGAACAGTTTTTACAACCTTCCAGTAAGGGGAGGTCAAGCGATATTCTGTAACTTGGACGTGATGCCCCTGTAGCCTCACGATCTTGAGGCGGATGTCATTTCACTCGAATCGCACATGAGCACACAGTACCCGGTTAAAGTCGCTACGTAGTAGGTCCGGATCCGCCAGAAGCATTATTCCATATCCAATTCAGTTAGTCCTTTTCTTGCAGAATCGTTGGCTACCCGTCACGCGCCCACGCAAGTGCGGACTCGGCATCGCTGGATTCGAACCACTGCATCTCGGAGCCCGTCAGTAGGTTGACCACCCGAGCGCCCCATTCCAGCCATCTGCGTTCTCCGACAACCGCTATGCGACAGAAATCGTTCACGTGGGCGGTGTCGATCTTCAGATCTTCCAGGATCGCCGAAAGCTCTTCGTAGCCCTCGAAACTTGTAAGGTCGAGAACCAGACCCGGATTATCGGTTGTTCCAAGACGTTCATGAAGCAGCGCGTGCATTTTCTTGAAGTCTGCCTCTGTCAACTTGCCTTCGCAGACGAGCCCGATGACATTATCATGCTCGGTCAGCGTTTCCTTGAACATTGGTCTTCTCCTTTTCACTTGCGTTGCCGTGACCGTAGAGATCGGCGTTCTGATGAGCGCGATCCTCATGCTCAAATTCGAGACTGGAATGGCTGATGCCGAACTCTTCCTTCAGCCGCTTCTTGATCGCGCTCTTGATCTCTTCGATCTTCGACCAGCCCTCGGCTGCCACGACGACATGGCAGTCGAGCGCAGCCTCGTGCTCTTGCATTTGCCAGAGATGGACGTGGTGGACGTCGGCGACGCCTTCGACTTTCCGCATCGCTTCGACGACGGCCTCGTTGTCGATGTCCGGCGGGCTCCCGAGCATCAGGGTTCGGATTGGGCCGCCTATTTCAGTGAAAGACAGATACAGGATGTAGATCGCGATGCCGATGGTGATGGCAGGATCGACCCAACGCATGTCGTAAAGGATGATCAGCGACCCACCGACGATAACCGCGACCGAAGCAAGCGCGTCCGACAGGTTATGCAGGAAAAGCGCGCGGATGTTCACGCTGCCCTTCTGCATCGAATAGGTCAGCATTGCGGTCAGTGTGTCGACCACAAGCGCAATTCCACCGAGAATGACGACGGTCCAACCCATGACTTCGGGTGGATCAATCATGCGCATGCCACCTTCGTAGATCAGGTAGAAGCCGATCAAAATCAGGGTGGTGTAGTTAACCAGGGCCGCGACGATTTCGACCCGACCATAGCCGAAGGTCATGCGCTCATCGGCCGGGCGGCGCGCGATCTTGCGTGCGGCGAAGGCAATGACAAGCGAGGCCATATCGGAAAAGTTGTGCAGCGCATCGGCGATCAGTGCCAGACTGCCTGACAATATGCCCCCGACGATCTGCGCAACGGTAAGAAGCCCGTTCGCCCAGATCGCAATGGCAACCCGCCGATCGCCAGAATCCGGATCGATATGCGCGTGCCCATGATCATGCGGCATTGGCAGGCTCCTCATGCGCGTGTGTCGCGCGTCGGTCAGTCTTGAGGCGGCCGCTGCGGAAACCACGTACGCGCGCATTCATCCAGTGGCGTATGATATGACGGTAAATGGCACCACGCAGCCATCCAAAGGATTGCTCATGGGACAAATAGAAGGTGTCCGGCGTATCAAACACGCCGAAATCCTGCACGATGCCGGTTTTCTGAATGTAGGTATCTTCTCCGTTCCAGGCGACGGGAGGCGCGCCAAGACAATCCGTGCCCGCGCCATACCCGCAGAGACTGTCCGTGTCCGAGAAAGACGTTTGCAGAACTTTGAGGAAAGCGTCATCCAGGATGAAGCCTTCAAGGTTGATCCAGGCACCTTGATATTCGATCTCAACCCATGAGTGGAGAACTTCCTGCGGAGCAAGCGGATACACCAGCTCAGGGACAACACCGCGCTGCAAGCCTGTGTGGATCGTGAAGCCATGCAACCGGCTACGAATGCCGATACCACGCAGCAGCGCCATCAAGAGCGTGCCTTTGGTATTGCACTGCCCATAGCCGTCGGAAAGCACTTCGGATGCGGGGATGTCGTCAGCTCGATTGTATCCGAACGCGATTTCATTCCGAACGAAATCATAGGCAGCTCCGATCCGATCGTATTCGGATAAGCCGCGCCAGCTGCGGTTCTCAATTAGATGCGCAAGAGGCGCGGCATCAAAATCCAGTAGTTTGGTGGGTACAAGTAGGGGGTCGGTCATATGCAACGGGGCGCTCCTCGAATCGTCTTAGAACAAGACTAATTGCTATAGTCACTGTAGCTTCAATCCTTTCTTTCAGAAAGAATCTCCCGCAACTATTTGCCCGTATGAACTGCTTTGTGGTGTTCGCCGTGTGCGTCGCGCAGAATGTCGATACCTCCCCAGGCCGCGATCCCGGCGACAATCACGCCGACGACGAGGTCCGGCCAGTTGGTTCCCAGCCAGGCGACGAGGCCGCCAGCCACGACGATTCCGAGGTTCGCGGCGAAATCGTTGTAACTGAAGGTGTTGGCCGCGCGGATGTTGACGTCCGGATCTTTGAGCTTAGCGAGCAGCCAGACGCAGACTGCGTTGATGGCCGCCGCGATCAGGGCCATGGCGATCATGATCGTCCCGAGCGGATCTGACCCGCCGATGTAGCGGCGCCATGCATCGTAAAGGATACCAGCGGCGAACAGAATCAGCAGCCCGCCAGAAACGTTCGCCGCCCCGCGTTTCCATTTGTCGGATCGGGACAAAGCGAAAAGGCTGATCGCGTAGACGAAGCTGTCGGAGAGGTTATCGAGCCCGTTGGCGATCAGGGCACTTGAGTCGCCGAAGGCGCCTGTTGCGAAAAAGGCCACGGCCAAACCGATATTGAGCGCAAGAACGATCCAAAGCGTCCGTCTCTCCATTGAATCTTGTCTAGCGGCCATTTTGTGGTTCCAGCTTGTGTTGTACGACACATTAACTTCTGCGGCTGATCTGCGTTCCAGCCGGAATGTTGGCTGAATTCCTTCAGGCCCCGATTTCCTCGTGCTCGGTCAGGCATTCCGAATGGTCCCGCAACACCTCAAGCACCTTGCAGTCTCCGGTCCGCCCGCCGCTGCATTCGTGAACCATGCGTTTCAGTTCCGTGCGCAGCGCCTTCAGGCGGGCCATGCGCTGCTCCACCTGTTTGAGCTGGCGACGCGCGATGGCATCTGCCTCGTCGCAGGGGCGGTTGGGATGGTCGCTGAGGTCGAGCAGCTCGCGGATCGCATCGAGCGAGAAACCGAGTTGCCGCGAATGGCGGATGAAGGACAGTCGGTCGAGCTGTGCATTGTCGTAGCGCCTCTGTCCGCCTTCGGTCCTGCCAGGTTCGGGCATAAGTCCGATCTGTTCGTAGTACCGGATGGTCTGCACTTTTGTGCCAGTCTTCTTTGACAGAGTACCGATCGTGAGCATTTTCGCCTCCATGAAAAAGATACAGTTTGTGTAGGTTTTGCCGTCGGAATAAACAAGTGTCGGATTCACAGACGCGTGAGTTCAAGCTATACCATGATTTCGTTCTTGAACCTCTAGCGGCTAGAGGATGTATCCGCACATGCAATAAGAATCAAAAACAGGCGAACAGGATTGTCCCTTACATCGGCACAGAAGTTTCTTTGGGTTTTGGCAGGCGTGGCAGCGCTTGCCTTCGTATGGCTTTTGCTATGGTCCGATTATCGTGCCGATAGCGCCCGAACCGACGCCGAGCCGCCTTTTTTCGCTGAGTTCGAACTGACGGACCACCAGGGTATGGTTCAAACCGAGGAGGACTTTGCGGGGCGCTGGATGCTGGTTTTTTTCGGGTTTACCAACTGCCCCGACGTCTGCCCGACGACCCTATCTGAGGTCGCGGCGGTGATGGACGGTCTGGGCGACGATGTCGCCAAGGTCCAGCCGATTTTCATAACAATCGACCCTGAACGAGACACGCCCCCAGCACTCGCCGAATACGTCCCGCTGTTCGATGCGGGCATCATCGGGCTGACGGGCACGCCGGAACAGATCGCCGCCACGTCCGAGACATTTCCAATCTTCTTTGAGCGCGTCGAAGAGGCCGCAGCGCCGGATGGGTACACCATGGGCCACACGTCGCATCTGTTCCTCTTCGACCCCGAGGCAGGCTTTGCCGACTCCTGGCCCTACGGCACCTCCGCCGAAGAGATCCTCGCCGATCTGGAAGAGAGGATCTGACCGACATGAACCGTATGTCCGGAGAAACAGCCCTCGGGCTGGCGTGGATCATCGCGCTCGTTGCCTCACTTGCCGTGCTTTTTATCGGCGAGGTGCTGGGGCAGACGCCCTGTGTGCTGTGCTGGTTCCAGCGCGCCTTCATGTTCCCCTTGGCCATTATCCTCGGGCTGGGCCTGTGGTGGCGGGACGGCCGTGTGGGGCGCTACGGCATCGCATTGGCGCTTGGCGGCGGCGCAGTCGCCCTGTGGCACATGGGGCTGTACGTCGGTCTTGTTCCCGAACGCATCCAGCCTTGCACAGCCACCGGCCCCTCTTGCACCGATGACAACCAACTGGTCTTCGGCGTCCCTATCCCGCTGATGGCGCTCGTCGCCTTCGCGCTGATCGGGGCGCTGTCGGCCCTTTCATTGAAGGACACACGAACATGAACCGACGCGGCCTGATCCTGTCCGTTTTCGCCATCGGCGTCGCCGGTTTCGGCGGAGCCACCTGGTTTGCAACCCGCCCCGGCCCGGTGGCCGAAGCGGAGCCTGTTGCTCCGGAACTTGCTGAGGCGATGATCCGCCCCTACTCGCCCATCCTCGGACCTGCGGAGGCGCCCGTCACGATCGTCGAATTCTTCGATCCGGCCTGCGAGGCCTGTCGCGCCTTTCATCCCATCGTGAAGGACATCATGGCCGAGCATGGGGATGCTGTCCGCGTCGTGATCCGCTACACGCCCTTCCACGGCGCGGCATCCGAGGAAGCGATCCGCGTGCTCGAGGCGGCGCGCATGCAGGACGTTTACGTGCCGGTGCTTGAGGCCGTTCTGCGGGAACAGCCGAGATGGGCGTCGCACGGTGCCCCGGCGCCTGGCCTGATCCTTCAGATCGCCGCCACGGCCGGACTCGATGCCGAGGCCGCGCGCACGCAAATGCTGGCACCCGATGTCGTGGCGATCCTGAACCAGGATCGTGCTGACGTCGAGACCGTGGGAATTCGCCAGACGCCCACATTCTTCGTGAACGGCATGCCGCTCGATCCATTCGGAGAGGCAGAATTGCGTCGTCTGGTGGCTGCCGAAGTCGCTGCCGCGCAAAGCTGAATGGAAAGGGCAGGATCAGAACGATGAAAAAGTATATTTTGACCAGCACACTGGCGGCGCTTTTGACCCTTGGAGGGTTCTCAGCGCCCGCGCTGGCCGGACCCGAGGATGTTGTCGTCGAGAACGCGTGGTCCCGCGCCTCCATCGGGATGAACCGTCCCGGGGCCGCTTACATGACGATCCGCAACACTGGCGACGAGCCAGTGACGCTGATCGGCCTTACAACACCGCTCGCGATGATGCCCGAAATTCACGAGACGAAGACAAATGCCGAAGGTGTGAGTTCCATGAGCCCGGCGGGGGAGATCGCGATCGCCCCGGGCGAGAGCGTCGCGCTCGAACCGGGGGGCCTGCACGCAATGCTGATGCGGCTACAAGAACCGATGACGGAAGGGGACAACTTTCCGCTGACCCTGCTTTTCGAAGACGGAGGCGAAGTGACGGTCGAGGTGCCGATCCTCGGAATCGCCGCGCGGGGGCCAGAGGACTGATGCGGCGACGGGCGATCCTGGGGTACGGCGCGGCTGGTGTCGGGGCGGTCGCCCTGATGCTCTTCGTCGGTTGGTGGCAGGTCGATGGACCCGGTGGAGCCGAGCCTGTCGGGCAGCGGCCTGTGGCCCTGACCGAGATGGATTTCCGTCTGACGGATCATGAGGGCAACGCGGTCGGGCCAGAAACCCTGATCGGTCGCCCGACGATGGCGTTCTTCGGCTTCACCTACTGTCCCGATGTCTGCCCGACCACGCTCTCGGACATTTCGGGATGGCTCGACGATCTGGGAGACGAGGCCGAAGAAATGAACGTGGTTTTCATCACGGTCGATCCCGAGCGCGACACTGTAGAGGCGATGGCCGAATATGTCGGCTACTTCCATCCTGGGATACGTGGCTGGACGGGACCGGAGGAGCAGATCGCGCGCGTCGCGGACGGCTTCCGCGCCACCTACGTGCGGGTGCCGACGGAAAGCGGCGATTACACGATGAACCACACCGCGAGCGTCTTCCTGTTCGCAGCCTCTGGGCGGTTCGTCACCATGATCGACTATCACGAACCCAGAGAATTCGCGGTGCCGAAAATTCGCCGCGCGCTGGCAGAAGAAATGGAGGGGGCGACATGAGGCTCAGAACTTTGGCGGCGGGTGTCGCAATTGCGGGGACGGTTTTGGGAGCGGCTATCGCCATCTCTGATTTCATGCCGAAAGAACCCGTGCCGCCGGAACTTGCCCAGGCAGGTAGCTGGATGCCCCAAGGTCCTGAAGCCCCTAGAAACGTTGAAATCCTCGTGACGCTGCCCGCGACGGCATGGGCAGAGGATGCACCCGACCTCGGCCCCCTACCCCTTCTGCAGGTCGCGTTTGCCGACAGGCCGGTAAGGGCGATCGAGCCACCGCTGTCGACGTGGTCGCGCGACATTGCACCTGGCGAGACGCTCGATTTCTTGCTGTCCGAAGCTGGACTTGCGGCACCTGACAGAGCCGAAGTTGCCCTCGCGCTTGGCGCGGAATACGATCTGCGACGGCTGCGGCCGGGGCACTCGGTCACTGTCGCTTCGACCGTGGACGGCAGCCCCCGCACCGTCTCACTCGCCGTCGAGGACGGAGTGCGGATCGAGGTGGTTTTCGGCGAGCAGTTGTCTACGCAGGTCGTGGCTCCGGATCCGGAGATCGTAACCCTTGCCGGCAAAGCCGTGATCGACAGCTCGATCTTCGCGGCACTCGACGAAGCCGGCATACCCGCCCGTTTTTCCGTGGACCTTGCGCAGATGCTGGGTGGGACCGTGGATTTTCGCCGCGAGTTGGCCGGTGGCGAGACACTAAGGCTTCTCTGGCGTGAGGCGCGGGTCGGCGAGGACAGGATCGGACAGCCCGAACTCGCCTTCGCCGCACTGGAGATCGGCGGTTCGCTTTACGAGATCGTATGGCCGGACGACGGCAGCGGTCAGGCGACGATCTACGTCGATGGCGAGGTGCTGCGCGTCTTCGCACAGCCGGTCGAGGGTGCGCGCCTCAGCTCGGTGTTCGGACGCCGCACGCATCCGGTCTTTGGCAACGTCCGGATGCACACCGGCGTCGATTTCGCAGCGGCACGCGGGACACCGGTTCAATCGACGGCACCGGGGCGGGTCAGTTTCATCGGCTGGCGGGGCGGCTATGGTCGAGTGGTCGAAATCGCCCACGGCTCCGACACCTTGACGCGCTACGCGCATCTGAGCGCCGTGCCGGAAGACCTGGCACAAGGCCAACGCGTTGCGGCGGGAGATGTGATCGGCCGCGTCGGCGCGACTGGTACGGCGACAGGTCCGAACCTGCACTACGAAGTCCTTGTGGATGGGCGCCCGACTGACCCCCTCTCTGACGACCGGCTCGCCGAAGCAGCCGAGAGCGAAGCGGATGATACCGCCGCGCTCTCGCGTCTGGCCGAGGCGCGCGCGCTTCTGAATCAAAACCTCGGCAGCGAGATTGCCGAAACGACAACCGAAAGGCTCTGACCCATGAAACGCATGACCCAAGCTCTGGCAATCACCCTCGCCCTGTTCCCGGCGGCCCAGGTCCTCGCAGAGGCAACGGCGATCGAGGTCCGCAAGACGAACGGTTGCGGCTGTTGCCTGTCTTGGATGAACCATCTCGAAGAAAACGGGTTTGCGCCGACGGGCGAGAACATGTTCGGTGGGTCGCTGGTTCGCTTCAAGCTCGACAACGGCGTGCCGCAGCGCATGGTCTCCTGCCACACCGCGCTCATTGATGGCTACGTGATCGAAGGCCATGTCCCGGCCGCTGACATCCGCCGCATTCTCGAGGAGCGCCCGGACGCCGTCGGCCTCGCCGTTCCGGGGATGCCCTATGGCTCGCCCGGCATGGGGCCAGAAGACGACCGCGAGGCCTATGATGTCTTCCTCATCCGCAAGGACGGGTCGACGGAAGTCTTTTCGAGCTACGCCGAAGGATAATCTGGCTCGCCCATGGAAAATCTGTCTCCGATAATGCTCGGCTTTCTCGGAAGTCTCGCCGCCGGATCCCTTACGGCAGTCGGGGCAGCTCCCGTGCTGTTCGGGCGCATCCCGTCCCGGGCCACGCGCGATCTGTCGCTCGGCTTCGCTGCCGGTGTCATGCTGTCAGCCTCGTTCTTTTTGCTGATCATCCCGGCATTGGATGCGGCAGAGCCAATGTTCGAAAACGGCGCGATGCCTGCGGCCATCGTATGCGTCTCGATCCTTCTGGGCATGGGGGCTGTCGCGCTGATGAACGAAAAGCTGCCGCACGAGCACTTCAAGACGGGACGCGAAGGGCCCGAAGCGGCGTCTTTGCGGCGGGTCTGGCTGTTCATCATCGCGATCACGATCCACAACTTCCCCGAAGGCCTCGCGGTCGGGGTCGGCTTCGGATCCGGAGGTATGGAGGGCGGTCTGCCGCTCGCCATCGGCATCGGGCTTCAGAATGCGCCCGAAGGATTGGCCGTCGCTGTATCTCTGCTGGGCGAGGGATATCCGAAGCTGCGCGCCTGGGGCATCGCGGCGCTGACGGGCATGGTCGAGCCGATTGGCGGCCTGCTCGGGGCCGGGATCATCACACTGTCGGAACCGCTGCTTCCATGGGGTCTGGCCTTTGCCGCGGGAGCGATGCTCTACGTCATCAGCCACGAAATCATCCCCGAAACCCATCGCAGCGGCCATCAGAACAGGGCAACGCTCGGTCTCGCTGTCGGGCTCGTTCTGATGCTGTTTCTCGATGTCTGGTTGGGATGAGGCAATGTCATCATACAAAGGATCTCCGATGATCGGCGTATTTGCAGCGCTTGCTACGTTCGCGATCGATCAGATCACCAAAGCCATTGTCGTTGCGAATGCCGTCACTTTAAGCGTCGGGATTTCCGTGTTTCCGGGATTCAACCTCGTCTTTTATCGTAATGACGGCGTGACTTTCGGGATGCTGGGCGGCGCTCCGTGGTGGAGCCTAATCGCTCTCGCTCTTGCCATCTGTGTTTGGCTAGGGGTTATGCTGTTTCGCGCCGAAAATGCGGTCGAAACACTTGCCTATGGCGCGATCATTGGCGGAGCCCTGGGCAATGTCATCGATCGTGTGCGGTATCGGGCTGTAACAGACTTTCTCGATTTCTACATTGGCACAACACATTGGCCTGCCTTCAACTTGGCCGATGTATTTGTCGTCAGTGGCGTGGGGCTCTTGCTCGCCGCGCCATGGATCAGCGCGCGGCGTTCGATCAAGTCGTGAAGCCGGAAATTCTGAACCGCATCGCTCTGCGCCACCGTTTTCTTTCGCGGATGACGCTTGGTTTCGTCGCCGGGGCGCTGACCGTTCTGACTTTCCCGCCTTTCTCGCTTCTCTTGCTTGTTCCCATTGCCTATTCCGCGTTGTTTGTCGGTCTTCGCGATCTCTCCTTCGGGCGCGCTTTCCTCGTCGGCTGGGCGTTTGGTCTTGGCCAGTTCGGTTTCGGGATTTCGTGGATCGCGGAAAGTTTCTACGTCGAGGCCGAGCGGTTTGGGACGATGGCGATCCCGGCGGTCGCGGGATTGTCCGCAGGTCTCGCGATTTTCCCGGCCATTGCCGCCGTGCTCTTCGCCGAAATCGCGCGGCGCGGAGCCATGGGCAGTCTCTTGAACTGCCTCCTGTTCGCGACCTCTTGGACCGTGGCCGAGTGGTTGCGTGGTCACGTTCTGACAGGGTTTCCCTGGAACCTGGCCGGTTACGCACTTGTGGACTATGCCGCCCTTCGCCAGACCGCCGCCTGGGTCGGAAGCTATGGGCTAAGCTTTCTCACCGTGTTCGTCGCGTTGCTCCCCGGCGCTGCTGTCATGGCGTCCGGGCGGCAACGATTGACCATCTCGCTCGTGGCGCTGGCCGGCATCGCGACGATGTGGGCTGTCGGCACGCTTCGCCTCCAGTCGGATGCACAACAGCCACCCACTGTCGACCTGCGCATTGTCCAGGGCAACATTCCACAAGAGGAGAAATGGGCGCCCGAGAACCGCGAGGCGACATTCGCGCGCTATCTTGAGCTTTCAACCCTGCCCGGCGATTTCGACGTTCTTCTCTGGCCGGAAACCGCCTTTCCGGGTTTCCTCGATGAGGATACGGAGGCGCGGGCCCGCATTGCCGCTGCGCTACCGGAAGGCAGCGTGCTACTCACCGGAGTGCCGGACCGTGTACCGAGCGAGGATGGCATCCGATATTTCAACACGGTCCAGGCTTTTGGCGATACCAGCAAAATCCTGACCGGATACGCGAAACACCATCTCGTGCCCTTCGGCGAATATGTGCCATTCCGCGGCTGGTTGCCGATCGAGCGGCTGACGGCGGGGCTCGGCGACTTTACGCCCGGACCGGGCCCACGAACGCTTGCGCTTCCGGGTGTGCCGCTGGTCGCCTTGGCGATCTGCTATGAGATCATCTTCCCAGGCCATGTGGTCGACGACCTGTTCCGACCTGACTGGATTTTCAACGCGACAAACGACGCCTGGTTCGGCACCAGCATCGGACCCGAGCAGCATCTGGCTTCCGCACGGATGCGCGCCGTAGAGGAAGGCCTTCCTGTCATCCGAGCCGCGAATACGGGCATCTCCGCGGTCATCGACGCGAACGGAAGTGTCGCCGCGCGGCTCGATACCGGCGAAACGGGCATCATCGACGCTAGCCTGCCCTCCGCGCGACCGCCGACACTCTACGCGAGCTTCGGGGACTGGATGCTGTTGGCGCTCATCTTGGCTTCGTGGAGCTGGGCACTGGCGGCCAATGCGACGGCTCACTACCGCCGCATGAGAAAGACCGTCATGCAAAGATGTGGATAGGTGTTCCGTCCTTCACCATTGCATAGATGTCCTCGATCTGCCGATCTGTGACCGCGATGCAGCCAGCTGTCCAGTCGCGGACGTCCGTTGGGTCGATGCCCGGGCGTGGACCACCATGGATGAAGATGTCGCCGCCGGGGGAAAGGCCCTGCGCTTCGGCAAAGGCGATGTCGGCCTCGTTCGGATAAGAGATACCAACTGAAAGATGATACGTACTTTCAGGGTTGCGCTTATCTACTATGTAGGTGCCCTCCGGGGTCCGGCCGTCTCCCTCGAATTGCTTGTGACCCTCAGGAGCGAAACCCAGCCCGACCGGATAGGTTTGCAATACGCGATCGGCTCCGTCGAGAACAAGCAAGCGCTGCCCCTTGTAGAGCCGAACACGGGTCACCTCGGGTCCGCCATAGCTGCGGAACTTGCTGGCACAGCCGGACAGAAAGGCGGACATCATGCCCATGAGAAAAATACGACGTTTCATTGAAGGTACTCGATTTTTTGTTCTTTGGCCGAGCATTTATCATGAACCTTCAATTCAACAAAGGGCTGTCTGACTTGGAAAGAACAAGTTCCGGGAGCCAGGTAACCAGTTCTGGCCACAATGCCAGCACTGCGATGAGCAGGATTTCAATGATCACGAGCGGCCCGGCGCCACGATAGATGTCAGCCAGATTGACACCTGGAGGAGCGGCCATCTTGGCGAAGAAGAGAGCATATCCGAATGGGGGCGTGAGAAAGGACGTTTGAAGCGCCAAAGCGATCAAACCGGCCAGCCAGATTTTTGAAAAATAGTCCGAGCCAACATGATCTGAAAAATCCAGCTGCCCGAACACCGGCAGCAAAATTGGGAGAAAGACGAGCAGGATCTCGATCCAGTCGAACACGAACCCGAGGACGAGGATGATGCCAAGCAGCAAGGCAAGCGTCATCCAGCGCCCGAGATCGAACCCGTTGATCCATTCAAGCAGAACTTCGCGCCCCTCAATCAGATTGAAGCCAAGCGAAAAAATGGATGCCCCGACGACGATAAAAAACACCATTGAAGTCATGGATGCGGTCTGAACTATCGTCTTGTTGAGGCGTGCAAGTGTCATGCGTCCGCGAAACGCCATGACCAACAGTCCCCCGAAGACGCCGATACCTGCCGCCTCGGACAGGGTCGCGATCCCGCCCACGATACTGAGAGGAATGGCTGCAATAACTCCGATGGCAATGATCACCGACAACACGTCCCGCATGGTGGGTTTTTCCGCATCCGACAGGGCAACGTCGACACGATTACGAAGTGTGACCGCGTAAAACAGCGAAAAGAATAAGACCAGCAGCAGCACCGGGATGACAAGCGCTGTGTACATCAACGCGATCCGAAGCTGAAAGACATTGGCCACAAAGAACAGCAGGACAGCCGGTGGAAAGACGACCCCCAACGCCCCGGACGCCGCAACCGCCGACCCGGCCGTGGAAGGCGCATATCCCGAGCGCAGCATCGGCCCATAGGCCACCAGAGCGACCGTCACAACCGACGCACCGATGACACCTGCGGCAGGCGCGAGGATCAGGCCAATCAACAGGGTGGCAATCGCATATCGGCCCGGCACGGATTTCAGGACATGGCCCAACGTCTGAAACAGCGTTGCTGCAACCCCGCTGGCATTCAGGACCAGCCCGAGAAAGATAAGAAGCGGGACACTAGTGAACTGCACACCTTCGTTGGTCAGGATGCCACGCACCCGAAGGTAAATGAGGCCGAGATGGCCAAAATCTGTAACGCCGATCACAACCGCAGCGACAAATGCCAGAAAACCGGTAGCGGTCAGGACCAAAGCCACAGGAAAACCGCTGAACACACCGATGCCCAATAGCCCTAGCATTGCGATGGTCAGGATTTCAGTCTCCATGTGGCATGTCTTCCTGAGAGCTTGGCGCGATGCCGTCGTGTCGCCCGCGCAGGAAGGCGATATTGCGCACCGTGACGACAAGGCCCGCCAGCCCCAGCAGGGCAGGCCCGATCACGGCGGCGATGCGCCGCGCCCAGATATCTGTTTCCGCATATTTCGTCGTCCGCATCAGCCCATCCCAACCGTAATTGGTCAGGATGATCGCCAAAGGCAGCAGTATGAAAAGACAGCCCGCAAGCTCGATCCACGCCAGGCGGCGCGGAGGCCAGTTTCGGCGAAAGACGTCCACGCGGACATGCCCGTCGCGCAGGTATGTAAATCCGAAAGTCATGAAAATGAGGATGAAAAGCAGTGAGGTGGATAGATCGGGAAGGATCGCCGAGACCCCGAGCTGAAGCTTGCGATCAAGCATTTGCAAGCCGGTAAAAAAAGCGATGGGGACCACGGTTAGCCACGCGGTCCCTACTCCTAGCGAGTGGATGATCTTTTCCAGCCTTTCAAGAATGCGCAATCTGTACCCTCCCAGCCCCTCTCAGGAGGCATTTTTAGTGATCTTGGGCGAGTGCTCCCCGAACCATCTGTGGACCAACCTGTTCACCGCCGGACGGCGGCGCCTTGGCCTCTTGGCTGTTAAGCAGGCGCAGGGCGTTGGCCACCACCAGCAATGACACTCCTACGTCGGCTGCAATAGCGCCCCACATCGATGCCACTCCGAACGCAGTAGCGACGACGAAAACGCCCTTGGTCGCCAAGGAAATACCGATGTTCTGATGGATAATCGACATTGTCCGGCGCGAATGACCGATCAGCCAAGGCACCTTACCGAGGTCGTCGGTCATCAGGGCAATATCCGCCGTCTCGATTGCCGCGTCCGAACCAACAGCACCCATCGCGATGGCGTAATGCGCGCGCGCCATGGCGGGGGCGTCGTTCACCCCGTCGCCGATCATGGCCACCATGTCATGCGTTTCGACCAGTTCTTCGATGGCAGTCACCTTGTCTTCGGGCAGAAGCTCGGCACGGACCTCGTCGATGCCGACCTCGGCTGCAACGGCGCGCGCTGTCCGCTCGTTGTCGCCCGTCAACATGACGATGGTCTTCACGCCCTGCGCGTGGAGCTGTGCCACGATGCCCTTGGCGTCGGGGCGGATACGGTCGCGCAATTCCAGGATGCCGGTCACGCCGGTGTCGTCGCCCACGGCAACAAGGGTGCTGCCAGCCCCTTCGATGCGGTCGCGCAAATCCTTCGGAATGGCGTCGCCGAAACCCTTCTCCTCGGCAAACCGGTCGGACCCTAGCCAGATCGACCGGCCGTCTGTGCGTCCTTCAAGTCCCCTACCGGGAACGGTTCGGGTATCTTCCGCGGCGGACACATTGATGCCGTCGGCTTCTGCCCGCGCGAGAATGGCACGCGCCAAGGGATGCGAGGAACGTGCCTCCAGCCCAGCGGCGAGGGTCATCAGATCTTGCGCCGATGCTTTGCCCAGCGGATGCACCGCCGCCACCTCGGGCTCGCCCATGGTGATCGTGCCGGTCTTGTCCATGGCCAATGCAGTGGTCTTGCCCGGTGCCTCAACATATGCACCTCCCTTGATCAGCACTCCGGCCCGCGCTGAGGCGGTGAGTGCGGCGACGATGGAGACCGGTGTCGAGATGACCAGAGCACACGGGCAGGCGATCACCAGCAGCACGAGTGCATTGTAGAACCAATAATCCCAGGCCCCACCGAAAATGAGCGGCGGCAGCAGGGCAATTGCAATGGCGAGAGCCATGACGATAGGCGTATAGATGCGGGCGAATTTCGCCACCCACTGCTCCACCGGCGCGCGGCGGGCATGGGCGTCGCCGACCATGCGGATAATCTTGGCCAACACGGTGTCCGAGGCGGCCTTCGTGGCGCGCACCGTCAGTGTGCCTTCGCCGTTGATCGTACCGGCATAGACTTCGTCGCCCCGTTCCTTTGGAACCAGCGCACTCTCTCCGGTGATTGGCGCCTGATCGACGGCCCCTGCCCCATCGACAACCTCACCATCCAATGGGATGCGGTCTCCGCCGCGCACGACGAAACGTGCGTTGATAGCAACCGCGGAAGCCGGTACGTCCGCTTCCGAACCGTCATCATAAAGAATTCTTGCCGTCGGCGGCGCCAGGTCCAGCAGAGCTGAAACCGCATTCCTCGCACGCCCGACGCTCCAGCTTTCGAGGAAAAGCGAGAGCGAGAAGAAGAACGCAACCGTCGCCGCCTCGAAAAATTCGCCGAGGCCAATTGCACCCGCGACTGCGACGACCATGAGCAGGTTCATGTCGGGCGACAGCCGCCGTGCGGACGACCATGCCTTGGGCGCCACGAGCCAAACACCGAACAGGATCGCAACCGCGAATAACCCTGCCTCGACCAGTGGCATCGGCGCTTCGCCGTGCCCTGCGAAGAGGCCGAGTGCCCCCCCCATGCCGGTCTCGATGATGTGCCACAGAAATCCCGCGGCCCAGAAGCCGCCGCTGAGCGCCGTAAACAGCCGCTGGCGTGCAAGATGGGCCGCCTGGTCGACCGACGCGTTTTCGGCATCCCAAGGCTTGGCGGTCATGCCGGTGCTTGCGACCAGTTCTGCAATTTCGCCGTCCGATACACTCTTGGCGCTGTCGAGAATAGTCATCCGTCCATTGATCACGTCGAACGCAAGATGTTCGGCCCCGCCGATCTTCGGGCCGACCACCTTGTTCAGGATTGCTACCTCCTCGGCGCAATCGAGGCCGGACACCTGAAAACTGCGCCCGCCCGCTGGCGCGGGGGTCGCCGGAACGGTGTCGCCGCACGCTCCGGCGCTCCCGCAGCAGCTGCCGCCGCTTGTCTGGGCATCTTCGGCGTGATCGTGGTCGTGACGATGGGTGTCGGACGGCATGAACGGACCTCTGGATTCGGGTGCTTTACCATGACATAGCCCCTACAGTAGCTAGAGCTTCAAGAGCAAAATACGGTGGTATTTCAGTTTGATTTATTGCTAGAGGATGCGGTGACCGGCTCCATCACGCCTTGAGGCATGAACAGCCGCTGCAAAGAAAAACAGACATGAAAGGAAGCTTGATGCGGGTTTTGATGCTGAAGCAAAAAATGATGGTCGCAGTGGCGCTGTCGCTTACGGCCGGGTGCGCAGTCCAGCCGACTGGGCCGGGCGACGCGGCAGACCAGCCGGGCAACGTTCCCGAAGCCGTGATCGCGATGGCTGCCCCGGATCAGGATGTTGCAACCGCGCGCTTGGTGCCGGAAGACGGGTGCTACTGGTACGAACACAGCGGCCCCGTTGAAACGACCTTGCTGCCGCTGCGCACGGCGAACGGCAATCGTATCTGCACCCCTCGCGAAACTTAGCTACGTTTGCCGACCGCTGCTTGGCTTAGCTGCGGGCAGTGACGCTGTCCTCTGCCGAGTAAAGATAGGCCGTAGAGCCGGTTTCGACGTTCGGGTAAAGGTCATTGATATGGGCCATAACCATCCGTACGCAGCCCGAACTTGCGCGGCCACCGATACTCCGTGGGCTCGGAGTGCCATGGATGCGCAGAAGGGTATCGCGATCCCCGACGTAGAGATACAGCGCCCTTGATCCAAGCGCGTTTTCCGGTCCGGGTTCCATGCCATCGGCAATGTCAGCATAAAGTTCGGGGTCGCGATTGATCATGCTCTGTGTCGGTTGCCAGTGCGGCCACCTGACCTTGCGCTTGATGATATAGACACCCGGCTCGTAGAGGTTCCCCCGCGCGATGGCCACGCCGTAGCGCATCGCGGTTCCACCCTCTTCAATGTGGTAGAGATATCGCGCGACCGCATCGACATGAATATCTCCCGGCACGAGCCCGGCCTTCGCGACGACACGTTGCGGCAGGAACCGCGGGTGCAATCCCCATGGGTTGGAAGTCTCGGCAACATAATCCTGAGGCGTCACCTGTGCGTCCCATTCAGCCTTCTGAGCCTCGGTGGGCCAAGTGTCGGCAAAAGCCATACCGGGACCGGTCACCGAAAAAAGCGCCGTTGTTGTCTGAATGAAGTGTCGTCTTGTCAGCATTTTGTACCCTTTCGGTTCCCGCCGGCGATTGATGGCAAGAACGGTATGTGTTCTCATTGAATAGATAGGACTTCTAGTGGCTAGAGGTTCAAGGGCAAATTTTCGTGAGCAAACATGCGATCCTGGCAGTTTCCAGTTTGCTTGGGAGGAGAAAACTGCTCGCACGATACGTGGTCCGAAGTTGCGCAGCGACACTTCGTGAAATCGCAGATTGTCTGGAAATTTAGGCACAGCGGCTTCGATATCGCGACCATGAGATCGGGAGCGTCACGGCACACGGAACTTACGCCACTCGCAAATGCTACGATGCCATCTCTGGCTCCGGCTCTCATTCCGTTATTTCGCCCCGTAAGAACGCAAAGCTTGGATCGAGATCATAGCTGTAGCGGCGGCTCGTAATTAGGCCATACGGGCATCGCAGTATCTGGGCTGTGCGCTCTGGCGGCAATGGAGCGGATATCCCCGCCGAAGCCGCGCCGAGACGAAGATGCAATGTGTGAAACTGCTTGGCCAGCCGCTCATCGCGTCGGACTTTGGCCGCCATGGTGCGAAGCTTCAGTTCCGCTTAGCAGTCGTCAACAGCTACACCGCCCTTGGCATCCCCGTCACAGAAGCTTTGGAATAAGTCCGTCCGGAGAATGGTTAACACCGCCTATCAGCCTGTTTGTAGAACATTGCCTCGAGGACCCCTCGATTGGTAAGTTAAAGTCTAAGGTCAACCCGCTTACTTCAACGGCAACCACCCGACTATGACCGCTGGGAAAACGCCGCGAACAGCGCAAGCGTCCGTTCGCTGACATGGTGCTCGATGCCTTCGGCATCGCGTTCAGCCGTCTCGGGGTCGAGCCCGAGGCTCAGGAGAAACCGCAAGACGATCTCGTGGCGGTGCCTGCATTCCTTGGCGAGCGCCCGGCCTTCCTCGGTCAGAAATACCGAGCGATACTTCGCACGGGTGATCAAGCCGTCCCGCGCCAGACGGCCAAGCGTCTTGGCGACTGTTGGCGCGGTCACGCCCATGCGTGTCGCAATATCGACCGGCCGGGCCTCGCCGTTCTCGTGGATGAGTTCGGCGATCAGTTCGACATAATCTTCCGCCACTTCGCTGCGCCGCGCTTCGCGCACACCGATGAAGGCCTCGGCGCGGGATTCGACCGCACGTGCCTCTGCCTCGTTTGAGTCAAGGTTCTCATCATCCGTCATGCCGTCACCCTCGCACGATCGGGATTGACTCGTAAAGCCTAAGCGATGATTATTAGCCGAAGCTAACTTTTTGCGCCGGGACTTTGGCCTGCGTGTCATCTGAGGGGACATCGTCCATGCCTGTCGATACCAGCAAGCGAGGGCGCGATGTGTCGTCCGCCGTGGAGACATCTCGGCCCACAGCGCCACCTGCGATGGTCACGGAGCCAGTATCGGCGTCGCGACGCGCGTTGTTGGTCAGCGGTCTGGTGGCTGCCGGCGGAGCGGCCGTGGCCGCGAGCCGCGCGCAATCCCAGGCAACGCCCGACCCGATGGCGGGGCATGCGATGTCCGGCGGGGCGGTCGATCCGTATTCGGCCCATGACAGTGGCATGGCGCATGGCAACATGACGATGGTCGGCCAGGTCGACCACGCCCGGAACGGGTTCGACCCGACGGCCATGCTGACCGACTGGGAGACCGGTCGCACCGAAGTCCTGCCGGATGGGCGCACGTTGCGAACGTTCGAGGTGGACGCCATCGACGCGGAGATCGAGATCGCTCCCGGCGTATTCTTTCCCGCCTGGACGTTCAACGGTCGCGTGCCAGGCCCCGCCCTGCGAGCGAAAGAGGGCGACCGGCTGAGGATCGTCTTTCGCAACCTCGGGTCACACCCGCATTCCATGCATTTTCACGGCATTCACTCGGCGCGGATGGACGGCGTTCAAGGCGCCGGGCTGATCGATCCGGGCGAGGAGTTCGTTTACGAATTCGATGCCAAGCCCTTCGGCTGCCACCTCTACCATTGCCATGCCCTGCCACTGAAACGGCACATGCACAAGGGCATGTACGGCCTTTTCGTGGTCGATCCGGATCCGGCGCGCCACCCCGAATTTGCGGCCGTTGCGGCGTCGCGTGTGCTGGGCAGCCCGGAAAACGCCGAATGGCAGGAACTGGCGATGGTGATGAACGGCTTTGACACCAATTTCGATGGTGAGAACGAGGTCTATGCCGTAAACACGGTCGGCCAAGCTTACATGAACGCGCCGATCCGGATCGACAAGTCGCGCCCGGTGCGCATCTACCTCATGAACGCGACCGAGTTCGATCCGATCAACTCGTTCCACCTGCATGGGAATTTCTTCGACTATTACGACACCGGCACCCAGCTCACGCCGACCCTACGCACGGTCGATGTGATCATGCAGTGTCAGGCGCAGCGCGGCATCCTCGAGTTCAGCTTCGCCGATCACGAGGACGGGATGTATATGTTCCATGCGCACCAGGCCGAGTTCACCGAACTTGGCTGGATGGGATTTTTCGACGTGCGAGAGGCCGGAGCATGACCGATCATATCCAACGCAGCCGCCCGCCAATGACCCGCCTGCTTCTCGTCCTCGTGCCGCTGGCCGTCATGCTGGGCGCCTTTGTCTGGATCGCCTCGCTCGATCCCTTGCGCGGCTTCAACAATGGCGCCCCCCCGGTCGAGGCGCTGACCGTCGAACGGACGATCCTCGATGGGTCGGGGATATCGCTCAGGGTGCGCGCCGGCGGATCGGAAGCGATGGTGGTCGCGCAGGTTGCCGTGGATGATGCATACTGGACCTTCACGCAGGAACCGGCGGGGCCGATTGCCCGCGGCGATGCGGTCTGGCTGCGCATTCCCTATCCGTGGGTCCTTGGCGAGGCCCATCATGTCAATCTGCTGACGAACACAGGCGCGACCTTTGGGCACGAGATCGCGGTTGCAGTTTCGACGCCAAGTCCCACCTGGGGGCAACTTCGGCTCCAGGCGGTGATCGGGGCGATCGTCGGCCTTTTGCCGGTAGCGCTTGGCCTGATGTTCTATCCGGCCATGAAGGGCGTCGGGCAAAGGGGGATGAACTTTCTGCTGGCGCTGACGGTCGGGTTGCTGGCCTTCCTGCTGATCGACACCATATCCGAGGCACTGGAGCTATCGGCAGAAGCGGCCGCGATATTCCAAGGTTCTGCCATGGTCTGGCTGGCGGCGCTTACAAGCTTTCTTCTATTGATGGCTATCGGGCGCTGGCGCGGCAATCCGGAAGGCATCGCGCTTGCGTTCTACATTGCCCTCGGGATCGGGCTTCACAACTTGGGCGAAGGGCTGGCAATCGGCGGCGCATTCGCCGCCGGGTCGGCGGGGCTTGGAACTTTCCTCGTCCTAGGCTTTGCCTTGCACAATGTCACCGAGGGCATCGGCATCGCCGCCCCGATGCTTCGTGCCCGGCCAACGCTTTGGACGTTTGCCGCCCTGACCCTGCTCGCCGGTGGCCCGGCCATCCTCGGAATGTGGGCGGGCAGCCTTGCCTATGCGCCGCAATGGTCGGCACTGGCACTCGCCGTCGGAGCGGGTGCGATCCTGCAAGTCATGGTCGAGGTCAGCGCCTACCTTGTACGTCAAAACGCCGACAGGCAGGCGGCGCTGATGTCACCAGCCGTACTGGTCGGGTTTCTGGGCGGCATCGCCTTCATGTACGCGACGGCGGCATTGATCAAGATCTGAGCGGTGATCGGCTGTTTCGGCTTCATGGGGCGGTCGCCCAACTCTATAAACTGACCCCGTCTGTCCACGGGGAGATCGCAATTTTCGTGCCCCAGTTTGTGCGCCCAAGAGACTTATTCTTTCGTGATTTCGAAATGAAGAATTTGAGGCTAGAGCGACTAGAGGATCCCACAGATAGGTGAAAACACTGCAAATCCATCTGACTACTATTGCTGAGCCGCGCGTCGAAATCGACTGTCTCGTATTTTCGTTCTGTCACGATTCAGCGCCTCCGTTGAACTATCAACAGATGTTACGCACCAAAACTAGTGCTTCTTTAGAGGTGATTCATGGCATCGCCCGCCACATGCGGAAACGCCCCTTTCCGGTCACCTCGCGGATCAGGTCGCGCGTTTCCATCCAAGCAAGGTTGCGCTGGACGGCGGCGCGGCTGGCACCGGTCAGGGTCTCGGCCATTGGAGCGGAGACGACGGGCCATTCTGTCAGCACCGCGCGCAATGCTGGTGGTGTCTTGCCAGAGAGCGGTGCCATCATGTTGTCCGCCCGCGCTGACCATGCCTGGATATCGTCGAGGTGCCGCATCGCGGTCAGGCATGCTGTTTCCATTCCCTCGAGCCAACGCTCCAAGCGCTCAGCAGGTGGGCCGCTGGCGCGCAGCCCCCCAGCCCCGCGCATAGCCAGAGGCGCAAAGATAGCACCCCCATTCAAATTCGGGCCTTCGCTCGCGGCAATGCGTGCGGCGGTAACCGCCGCTTCCATCCGGTCGCCCTGTTGCCCGAGGCCCGCAAGGTTCCAGAGGTGAAACCCCATGCAGGCGCGTGTGATCGAATGCAGGTCGGCGGCTTGCGCCATCAGGTCAAGCCAACCGACCGCGCGATCCGCAAAGGGCTCGGCTTCATTAGCCATGTTTTCAGGGTCACGGCGATCGAGGAAAGCGGATAGGTCCACTTCTGGACCGGGACCGCCTGTAAGACGGCGCACCGCCCATCCGATACGCGCGAGCGCTGCGGTGTCGTCCTGCACCCCGGACAAGCGCATGGATATCCAAAGCGCCAGCCGATCCGGGCCAATTCGGTCACCCACAAACCAGCTGAGGTCTGCCGCCTCCATCAGCGCGAGCCTGTGCCGCCAGCCCTTTGGGCCACGGTGCAGACGGTCATCCAGCGCGCCAATCCGGCCAGCCACACGGGCGAGATGGGCGGCATTGCCTGCCTCTGCCTTCCGCCAATCGTCGAGGACTGCGGTTTCAGGCAGCTGTGCCCTCGATCCGGGCGGCAGATAATCCGGCTCCACTTCCATCGGACCGGGCAGGAACCACAGTGTCGCATTTTCTTCACCATTTCAGCACATGATTATTACGTGATTTTTAGAAGATACCGCGATATCGCACATCATTTTTCAGCTAAGGGCTTCAATTTTGGTTCTGTATTTCAGCAAGTGGCTGCCCTGTTGGCGCACGGCCCAGCCGGTCTCGAAAGTTTCATATCGATGACGTCTGGCGGAGGGCATGCCTCGGATGAAGCGTGGTCCAAGGTAACGCGGATCGCGCGCGAGTTGGACCGGATTCTTGATGGAGCGGCGCCGGTGCGTGAGGCCGTGGTGCGCGCGGCATCCGAGCTGCGGCTCTCAACCCGCCAAGTCTACAACTATCTGGCGCGGTATCGAGAAGAACGCAGGGTATCGTCCCTGCTGCCGCGAACGAGTGGGACAAGGAAATCAAGGATCAGCCTCGCGGTCGAGAGCATCATCGCGACGACCCTGCGGGAGATGTGGCTTTGCCCCGAGCAGCCGGACCTTGCACCGATCGTTGAAGAGATCCGCGCCCGCTGCGCAGAGGAAGGGCACACTCCGCCTGCCTATGTCACTGTCGCCCGGCGGATCCCCACTCTGTTCGCCCCGGAAGAAATTGCCCGCCGCCGCCTGTCAGATAGTAAACACCTGCACCGGCTGAAGCCGCGACCAGGCTACATCCGGGCTGACCACGCGCTCGACATTGCCCAGATCGATCACACGCCGGCAGACATCCACTTTGTCGAGGTGATTGATGACTACGGCCTCTTCGTTGGTCGCCCCTATCTGACCATCGCCGCAGATGTGGCCACGAGCGCGATCATCGGCTTCTGCCTGACCCTCGAGCGGCCGTCACGACTGTCTGTCGCGCTTTGTCTGGCGCACGCGATGTGCTGCAAGACAGACTGGCTGGCAGAACGCGGCATCGATCATGCCTGGCCGATGCATGGTCGCCCGAAGCAGATCGTCGTCGATTCCGCCAAGGAGTTCCAGAGCGGCACCTTCAGCAGAGGATGCGAGGACTATAGCATCGCCATACGCATGCGGAACAAGGGCACCGTGCATCGGGGCGGAGTCGTCGAACGCCTGCTGGGGAAAGTGAACACGGCGCTACGCGCCTTGCCGGGGAAGACAGGGCGTTCCATCGCGGATCGGGGCGACTATGCCTCGGAAGCGCGGGCTCGGCTCAGCTTCGCGGATCTTGAACGCTGCATCGCGCTCTCGATCATCGACCACAACCTGAGCCAGAATGCGCGCAAGCTGACCGTTCCGGCGAAAGAGTGGGAAGATCGATTCCAGCCGAAAGACCGGCCGATCGATGCACCTGTCGATGTGCTGCTGAATTTCCTGCCGCGCAAGACGCGGAAAATTTCACCTCAGGGCATCAGTCTCTTCGCCATCGACTATTTCGAGCCTTGGCTTGGCCCGCTGGTTGCGCGTCGTGACCGGCTGGAGCCGCTCGACCTGTGCTATGATCCTCGCGACATCAGCCATGTCTACGTCAAGGATCCGGATACGCAGGCCTGGCGGCCGGTCAGGCGACGGGACGGACTGGCCGAGCCGATCACGCTTTGGCAGCACCAGGCGGATCGACAGCGGCGGCGTGAAATCCAGCGGCGCCCTGTACAGGAGGCATCAGCCATCCGACGCGAAATCGCCACAACTGTTGCCGCCGCCAAAACCCCGAAAAGCCGGTTGAAGGAGATGACCCGCGCCCGGCATGCCACCGAGGCAAAGAAGCCTTATGCCGACTTCGCTGCGCCTTCCGCCTCGGCCCAGGCAAAGCTCGACCCGGATCGTCCGCGGCGGGTCTTCCCTGTCGAAGATTGGTAAGGTGCCGGACCACCTCATGCCCGCCATAGTGCCGCTCTTGCAGGCCGATGACGCAGTGCGGATTGCACATGTTCGCGCGCCGCGCTGGATCAGTCATCCGGCCGCCGGCGCGGCGCATGACGCAATGCGACTGCTGCTTGAGCGACCGCCATCGCTGCGCCCACGCGGTTTGCTGCTTGCCGGTCCCTACCACAACGGCAAAACCATGATCGCCGAACGCTTCGCCGTCGAACATCTGCGTGCCGCCGACCAGCAAAAGGTGTGGGTGATCCAGACCCGGGAAGGTGCAGGGCTGTCGCATTTTTATGCCAGCATCCTGTCCGGATTGCGCGCACCACAAGCCGCTGGCTGGCGCAGCCTGTCCCGTGCCGGCGATCAGGTGGATCATCTTCTGGAGCGCCTGAAGCCGCGCCTTTTGATATTCGACGAGTTCCACAGCGCATTGCGCGGGCGGCGTCAGGATGTGAAGGCCATCTTCTCGTTCTTGCGGCGGATCGCCCGGGTGCATGACATCTCACCCGTCCTTGTCGGCGAAATCGCGATCTACGATGCGGTGCATGACACGGACGAAATGGGCTCACGTTTCGATACGATCCCCATTCCACGATGGGCTTATGACGAGGAGTTCGCGACGCTTCTCGACAGCCTGGAAGCCAGTCTGCCGCTCGCCGAAGCCTCCGATCTGTCGCGCGAACCCTTGGCAAAGATCATCCACGATCTGTCGGAGGGGCTGATCGGCGAGGTTGTCGAGATCGTCAGCCGGGCCGCAGTTGCGGCCATCTTGCGCTGTGAGGGCCGGATCACCGGCGCAACCCTGTCGGGCCTCGGCTATGTGCCTCTCTCGAGGCGTCGCAATTCCGCTTTGCGTCACGAGATGACATGATGTTTGGGCCGCCCAAGATCTCCGTCACACCTGCAGAGCGGTATGCAAATGCAGTGGGAAACTGTTGGCCGGTGGCTATCATGCCGGCACCCGGTGAACTTCTGTCGAGTTGGCTGCACCGTCTCGCTTACGCCAACGGCGTACCTCCGCGCTATTTTGGCGCGCTTCTCGGAGCGCCGGGTGAGAACTGGTCGGCACGGCTTGATCGGGCGTTGCCCGATCGCATCCTGCGGCTTTTGGGGGAACATACCCACATACCCTTGGAAGACATCGCGGCTCTGACCGTTGCTCCCGACCCTTTGGCCGTGCTGCGTTTGCCCCTGCGGCCAGGGTCTCAGCAGACCTGCGCACCCGGGAGGCAGGTTACCTGGCTGCAGTTCTGTCCCGCTTGTCTGGCGGAACACGAAACGCCCTATTTTCGCCGAGACTGGGGCCTGGCGACACGCGTTTCTTGCTTTCGCCACGGTTGTCGGCTTCGGGACAGGTGCCCGTCCTGCGGACAAGGATTGGCTCCGTTCAGCCAGAAGCGACTTGTACCGCATCAAATCTGCGCCTGGTGCGGCGCGGCCCTCTGCAAACGCACCCGTCCTTCCACAAATGGGATTCGGCGTCTTGAGCGTCTGATCGACGATCTGCTTCGTCTGCAGGCAGCAGGGCATCGAATGGCAGAGGGGCGATCACTCCTGGACCTTCTTGGATCAGCCTGCTTTCAATTTAGTCGACGGCCAATGTCCATCGCGCGCCTCTCTCATCGGGATCGCTATCAGCTGTTTCAGAAATTGGCGGAAGGGCGGTCGACGCCGTTCGAAAAGAGAAGAAGTTCCGCGATCAGCTATTGGAAACGCGTCGCTCAGGTTGCGCCAGCTTGGGGCGGACTGGTCACATCATTCACCGATGCCGTCTTGCCTCAACCCAAAGCTGAGCATTGCTCTATCACCGCTGGCCCGAATTTGGTGGATCTCGTTCAGGCGGCCGCGCGGCTCGATCAGCA
The DNA here is from genome assembly GCF_016801775.1 of Sulfitobacter mediterraneus. NCBI lineage: Bacteria > Pseudomonadati > Pseudomonadota > Alphaproteobacteria > Rhodobacterales > Roseobacteraceae > Sulfitobacter > Sulfitobacter mediterraneus. The sequence continues at coordinate 47,348 of NZ_CP069005.1, forward strand.
GCGGCAAGCGCTGTGAAAATTCCCGGTGAGTTTTAGGCGCGCGCGGCCAGCCCAGCGTCATTCAACTGTTCAGCGTCTGGCAGATCGCACAAGCTCTCCAGCCCGAAAGCTGCGAGGAACGCGTCTGTGGTCACGAAGGTATAGGGGGCACCACGACGCGGCGCGCGCGGCCCAGTTCCAATCAGACCGTGTGCATGCAGCCGCCCGATCAGGTCCCGGCTGATCTCTTTGCCAAAGATATCCTTGAGCCCATCGCGGGTGATCGGCTGGTGGCAGGCGATGGCCACCAAAATCGCGACGTCGAACTCGTTCAGGTCCAGCAACTGGTCCCCGACATCCGCTGCGGCGCGGATCGCAGGCGCGTAAACAGGCCGCGTCCGGAACATCCACCCCCCTGCGACCATGGCAATCTCAAACGCCCGCCCCTCCAGATCGGCGGCCAGATCCTCGACCAGCAGATCAACCGAGACCGACTGCCCCACTACGCGCACCAGATCTTCGCGCGTGACTGGCGAGGCCGAAGCAAACAGCACCGCCTCGATCCGCCGCATCCATTCGCGCCAGCGCAGCTCCATCGGCAGGTCGGGCAACTCGCGGTCAAGCTCGGTGTCTGGTCCATCCTTGACCATCGTTCAGACTCCGTAGAGCCGGAAGGTGTCACGTCCGGTCAGTTCACGGACCGCGCCAAGGTCCACCAGACGGTCGCAGAGCCGCCGCGCGGCGCGGTCCCGCAAAGGCAAGGCACCGGGTGCCACCGCGTCCTGTGTCAGGAAGATCTCGACCGTGTCGCCTGCCCCCTTTGCCCGAAGCTTTGGTGCGACCGCTTTGAGATGCGCCGTCCGCCGCGCGAGGTCTGCGGCGAGACGGACGGCCTCGCGCGTCGATGAGATGAGCGCGCGATGACAGGCCAGGCGCAAATCGTCACCCCGCTTGCGCAGGTCGGCGCGTTTCAAACCCGCAGCCAGCAGCGGCACAACATGATCCCAACCAAGCGCATGGGCGAGGGCGGCGTCCGCGAGGATCAACGCCGGGACTTCGGCACGGGGTGCCTCCGTCAGGACAGCATCCAGCACCACCGCGGCACGGGTCACCGGTGCCCCATTTCCCGCATCCAGCCATGTGGCGATCTGGCACGACTCGAAGGTCGGTAAAGCTCGGCTCATAGCCTTGACCGACACCGACCGTTCCACCGCGCGACGCCAGGCAAGGTGAGTTTCCCCCGCGGGGCCAGGTAGATCGCCCGGGCGCAGAAGATGAATCGCATCGCGCAGCTCTGGGGCTCTTTCCGGACGACCAGAAAACCCGACACATGCCTCGGCCGCTCGCAGCGCCAGCCGATCCCGCAACAAGGCTTTGGGGACCTCTTCGCGTCCCAACACAAGATGCAGGTGGTTCAGCGCCGCGCCCGACAAAAACGCCACATCTTCAAAGGTTTCAGGACGTGCCGAGGTGACCCATGCGGGCATCCGGGGTAGAGTGTCTGGGTCGATGGAGTGATCCGGTCGGGCAAATGTCATGACTAGAGCCTAAACCATCGCGGCGCTTTTCTCCAGAAAATAGCACAGAAAGCGCCTCACTCTATCTTTCACCATAATGTCCGATAACCTTGCGTTATCGGACGTAAAAGTGATATGCCTTGAAGCATGGGTAGTCTCACAAATAACGGCACCAAAATCGAGGATTCCGACGTGTCGGACGCAGAGATTTCGAGCTCAGTGTCGTATGACGCGCCGAACAGTGACGAGCGCAACGAGAGAACTTCTCGGGACGGAGCCTCAATCGCTTTGCCCGCTCATGTGGCCGGCTCCGGCGCACTCAACCGACTGATCGAGACCGCCCGCGACTATGCCGAGGCCTCGTCAGCTGTGAACACGAACAAGGCCTATGCAGCCGACTGGAAACACTTCACCCGCTGGTGCCGGTTGAAAGGCACGGAACCTCTGCCCCCCTTGCCCGAGATGATTGGACTATATGTGGCTGATCTGGCTGCACCAACCGGGAAGGCCCCTGCCCTTTTGGTCTCCACGATCGAGCGCCGGCTCTCGGGGCTTGCCTGGAACTACAGGCAGCGCGGGTTCACTCTTGATCGCAAGGACCGGCACATCGCCACCGTTCTGGCCGGGATCAAACGCAAGCATGCGCGCCCGCCGGTCCAGAAGGAAGCGATCTTGCCTGAGGACATTCAGGCCATGGTGGCCACCCTTCCTTTCGATCTCCGCGGGCTTCGAGACCGGGCGATCTTGCTTATGGGCTATGCAGGCGGCCTGCGCCGGTCGGAGGTAGTCAGCCTCGACATACACAAGGATGATACACCGGACTCCGGCGGCTGGCTCGAGATCTTCGACAAAGGCGCGCTGCTGACGCTTAACGCCAAGACCGGGTGGCGCGAGGTCGAGGTCGGGCGCGGCTCAAGCGACCAGACCTGTCCCGTCCACGCGCTCGAGCAATGGCTACACTTCGGACGCATCGACTTTGGGCCGGTCTTCGTGCGCATCTCCCGGGATGGCAAAAGCGCCCTCGAGGCGCGCCTCTCCGATAAGCACGTCGCGCGACTGATCAAAGCGACCGTTCTAAAAAGCGGCGTCAGGTCCGATCTGCCGGAAGCCAAACGGCTGGCAATGTTCTCCGGCCATTCCCTACGCGCCGGGCTCGCCTCGTCGGCAGAGGTTGATGAGCGCTATGTTCAAAAGCAACTCGGACATGCGTCGGCCGAGATGACCCGGCGCTATCAGCGCAGGCGCGACAGGTTCAGGGTGAACCTGACCAAAGCCGCTGGGCTGTGAAGCTGGGCGTGTTGGTGAAGCGCTAAGGTGAAATTCCAGCGCTTTTGTTTCAGCTTACTGCTTCAATTGAAGTCGGGAACTAAACGCGACACACAGGTCGTCCTCAGACGTCTCTTCAAGCCCCTCCGCATCCACTAGAGGATCGTCAAAACTATGATACTGCGTAGATACTTGAGGCTTCATATGTGCAAAATACGGCACTTTTGCATATTACCCAAGTGTTTTGTCAGGGTGCCCCTGCCCACCCTATATAGCACGCGCGCGCGGTGGTCTGCGATATCTCTCTGATCGCGCTCAGCGTATGAAAACCAAGGGGTTTTTGATGGGCAGCACCACTGGAGGCGCCCTTGCATCTGTTTACAAACGGTCGTTTATTAGTGATATGTAAAACTGCAAAAAGCATGATTTGATGCCCTTGATAGGCTACGCGCGAGTTTCCACAGAGGATCAGACCCCCCTGCCCCAGTCTGAGGCCCTTCAATCTGCCGGTTGCGTAGAGATCTTTAAAGAACACGCCTCAGGCGGCAATCGTGCGCGGCCAGTACTTGCCCGCGTGCTCGAACGCGTCCAGAGCGGCGACACGCTGGTTGTCGTTCGGATAGACCGGCTTGCGCGGTCTCTGTCGCACTTGCTGGAGGTGATCGAACGTCTGGAGGCCAAAGGGGCTTTCTTCCGTTCTCTCCAGGACCCCATCGACACGGCATCGCCACAAGGCAAGTTCACGCTGCAGGTTCTGGGCGCCGCGGCCGAGTTTGAGCGGGCGCTGATCCGCGAACGTACCAAGGCGGGGCTGGCGAGTGCCCGTACTAAGGGCCGGGTCGGCGGGAACCCGGGCCTACGCGCCCGCGATCCAGCGGCGCTACGCAAGGTGCGGCTCGCGCGGCAAGACGGCTACATGGAGCGGCTGAACGAGACCGCGCAGGACTGGGTACCACATGTCCGACGACTTCGACCCGATATGGCCTGGGAAGATGTGCTGCGGATCATCAATGGCCCCCTGCCCTACGACCGCCACTGGACGCAAAGCCGCCTTCTGCGCGCAGTGAAAGCCTATGTGCGCGACGGGTTCCTGCCCGCCGAGGTTCTGGACCGCGCCGGACGTCGCGAAACCGACGACCGCCTGCCCGCGATCGTCGCTGCCATCAAGGGCGCGGACCCGGACATCACGCTAGTGGCGATCTGCGATCGGCTGGAATCGATGCGTGAGCGCACACCACGCGGACGGACAAGTTGGCAGCCGTCGTCCGTGAGGATGCTGCTTGAACGGGCGGAGAAGTTGGGTTTGCTGAAGCCCGCGAAATAATCACAACCTTGCAATTCTTCCATCCGATGGAACGATTGCGAGGTTGCCGCCCATTTTGCGGTTAGGAGAATGGATTGATGATGCGCAACTGCTCTTCCACGAGTAATCCGTCGTGCATGTCTTCGCACCACAGTGTCGTGCATCCGGCGATCAGCGCGGCAGCCACGATCACCGCGTCATAGACCGAGAACTGAAACTTCTCCGTTATGGCGCGACCCACCTGATGAGTTTGGATCGTCAGATCCTCGACCATGCACAAGGACTGGATGCCCGCGAGAAAAGCTCCGGTGTCGTCACAGCTGAACCCGCTTGCCTCCGGCAATTGATAAGCGCTTCGATCAGGACCTGGACATTGATCCGGGCCGCTGCCCTAGTATTTCGTCGGCGGGTGTTCCTGCACCTTTGAGCTTCGCAAGGCAACTGCCATCGATGTTCAACGTGGATCATCTGGACGGCGAAACTGGGCGCAACCTGCCCCAAGAAAGCTGGTAAAGGAGTTGCGTCATTGAGCCGTAGTTTGGGCGGCGGCAAGCACGGTATCCGCTCTTCATTTGCAGCGCTTTTTCGAAGCGGCCGAGCGAGCGCATCGGCTGTAGGGAGTGCCGACCGTTCGTTCTAAGGACAAACTCGGGAACTTAAATTGCCACGGATCGCCACTCATCCGTCCTAAACAACGAGGGCTCAACTAGCAGGTCTTGAGGTCCGGCGAGGTGTAGTCGAGCTGGTTCTATCTACGCGGTGCTCTACGTCGATTATTGTTCCTGCCGGGAAAGCAACGGTGCTGCCCCCTACCTTGCTGGGCACCGTTGACGCGCCAGACGTCAGGGTCTTAACCAACCTTGTTGATGCGATGCGAATGTGATTTCGGCGTTTAACTTCGGCTCTTGAGCATCAATGTAACTTCGACATATGGCCCATTAGGGCCCTTGTTCCGCGGTAGATCTGTCGGTGCTTGGTTTCAATCCGCCTATATGCATTGTCTTTCTCGCCAGCCTATTTTTCGGTCGAGGGACCGTTATTGGATCGGTTGGGAGCAACGCCCAATCGACGACAGATGTCTTGCTGTACCACTAGTTCGTGGGTGCTGTTAACAGCTGTTAACTCTAGAGGGTGTGTGGCTTCCCTAGTAGCCCTTTGGTCCGACAGCACAATTTGTGGATAAAATCCTTGACTTAACATGGTGAATCACGGCCATTAGAGTCAAGTTGCGCAAATAAGCGCGTTCGAGCAGAGAAATAGCAACCATGTTCCAGACGGCACCAATCGAAGCGGCGTCTCAATCCGAGCTTACAAGCCAGATAGCAGCGCGTCTACACACCGCGCTCACGACGCATCTTCAGCAAGCCTACGCGCCCGATCAACGCAAGAATTTGAGACTATTCAGCGCTACAGAGACTGCTGATCTTCTAGGGGTGACCGGGCAATTCTTGCGCAAGTGCCATAGCGACGGGTCCTTGCCGGAGCCGGAAGTAATCAAGAACGGACGGCGCTTTTATTCCGGTGAAGAGATCCTTCAAGCCCGCCATTTTTTGGAGGCTAGCTCTCGTAAGGCCGGCAAATACCTTCCCGGCCGTCGCGAGGGCGACAAGCTTCAGGTTATTCAGTTGATGAACTTCAAAGGTGGATCTGCGAAGTCCACCTCTGCGATTCATCTGTGTCACTACCTTGCATTGAACGGTTACCGGGTCTTGGCGATTGACCTGGATCCGCAAGGGAGCCTCACGGGTTTTTGCGGGATTCAGACTGAACTGGAGTTTGAAGGGGCGTCGATTTACGACGCACTTCGCTATGAAGACCCGGTGCCGATGTCCGAGGCCATCGTAGAAACCTATTTCCCTAGCCTTCATTTGGCTCCTGCCCGGCTTGTTCTAAGCGAGTTTGAAACAGAAACTGCGGTCAATGCAGGTCGTGGCGTTGCATTCTTTGAGAAGCTCAGCCTGGCGATCCAGTCCGTTGAGGGTGACTACGACGTGGTGGTTATCGACAGCCCACCAGCTCTCGGATTCTTGACTTTGACCGGCCTCTACGCTGCGACTTCGGTCATCGTGCCGATGACGCCGAGCATGCTCGACCTTGCTTCCACCCAGCAGTTTGTCGAAATGACTTCTGCTTATCTTGGTGTGATCGAGGACACGGGCGTCAAACTCGATCATGATTTTTTCTCCTTCCTCATTACGCGGGACGATCCGAGCGATATCCCCAGTCAGCAGATCGTGAGCCTTATGCGCGCTCTTTTTCAGGATCGTGTTGTTGGGGCGACCGGACTGCGTAGTACGGCTATTGGCGACGCATCGATGCTCAAGATGTCGATCTACGAGGTTGCGCGATCCGAGATGACCAGATCGACCTATGATCGCGCAAAGAACAGCATGGATGCGGTTGGTGCTGAGATTGCGGGAATGCTTCAACAGGCTTGGGGGCGGTAATCATGGCTATGGGTAAAAACAAAACCGGCATCATGGCTGCGATTACTGCGGCGACTGAGACGTCGAAAGATGGGGCTTCTGATAGAGCTCATCGAACATTGCCGAAGGGAACTATCGGCTCTGTTCGTGCGGGTCTCGGCGGCATCCAGGATATCGATACAAATCTTATCTTGGCTTGGGGACCCAAGGACCGGCTGGATATCGAGTTAACAGCTGTTAACAGCGCCGCACCGAATGAATCGATCAAGGATCTCGCAACCAGCATCGCTGATGCCGGGCAGCAAGTCCCGGTCCTTCTACGTCCTTCGAAGGATCGTGATGGGCATTTTGAGATCATCTACGGTCAGAGACGAATACTTGCCTGCCGCCACTTGGGGATACCAGTGCGGGCTCTGATCCGGACGCTCGATGATACTGATGCATTGATGGCGAAAGGCCTCGAAAATGCCGGCCGTGCGGAGCTGAGCTATTATGAACGTGTCCGGTTCGCGCACGCGATCCTGGAGCAAGGCTACTCACGTGCGGAGGCGTGTCAGGCTTTGGCTATCAGCAAGAACACTCTTTCGCAGCTTGAGCGTATCAATCGGCTAGTACCCTTGGCTGTCGGTGAAGCCATTGGCGCAGCTCCAGGGGCAGGGCGCCCGAAATGGACCACACTCGCAACGGCGTTTGAGAAAGTACAACTCTCGGAGGAGGGTGTTCTGGGTGTTCTTGGTCAATCTGGTGATCTCGACTCCGACGGACGGCTGGACCTCGTTCTCAAGGAAATTGGCAAGCGAGGTAAGCAAGAACGATCTGTCGAGGAGCGCTCGCCCGTTCCCGGTGTGCAGATCAAAAGCGGTAAATCTGGGCTCTCAGTCACCGTCAAGCGGGCAGGGGAGAACACGAGATTCGCGGATTGGCTGGATCAGAATCTGGACCAGCTCATTCAGGATTCCTTCGATCGGTTCCAATCAGAGAGCCACGAAGGATAGCGGCGGTTAACAGCTGTTAACCGCCAAGATAGAGGCAACGAGCAAAAAGGAGAACGGCACCAAAAAGAAAACCCTCGAAACCGAAGTCCCGAGGGCTGCTGCGCAAAAGGCGCGATTTGTTTTCACACCACAATCCTAGCAGCCCGCGAATCGCTAAACAACGAAAAACGTCTTCGGGCGAACAGGTTTTCTGTGCCTAGCTAAAAAATGACGAAATTCAATGATGCTCCGCATGGAGTGACTGGGACAGGCATGCCTCAGAACGGTGAAGGTATGTCCAATATCAACCAACCCACGGGGTGGCGGAAGGCGACAGCCGGACTCGCCGTCGCTGAACAGCACGCACAGGCTGGTGAAAGAGCAGCCGTGCCCAAAACACAGGCCTTTGTCGCCGTGAAACGCGTAGGTGCGCATATCGGCCTCAAGGCAGGGGATATGATGCTCCTCGATACGCTTGGGGCCTTCACGCAGGCGCAAGATTGGGAAGAGGGTCAGCGCCCGATCGTCTGGGCCTCCAATGCCTATCTGATGGAGCAGACGGGCTTTTCACTCTCTGCGCTCAAGCGCCATGCCCGTCGCCTGGCCGAGAGCGGTGTAATCGCCTTCAAAGACAGCCCCAATGGCAAGCGTTGGGGCCACAGGGACGCAGAGGGCCGTATCATTGAGGCCTACGGCTTTGATTTGTCGCCGCTGTCCGCTCGCGTAGAAGAGTTTCAGCAGCTACACGCTGAGCTGCAGGCCGAGCGCGCGCACTGTCAGCGCCTGAAGCGGCAGATCACTGTGTCCCGCCGGATGATCCGGGCGCGGATCGAGGCTGCGCTCAGCGGCGCGCTGAGAGGCCCGTGGACGCAGCTCACAGGCCTTTTCGAGGATCTTTTGGATCGCCTTCCGCGCAGGAACACGGCCTCTGAGGCACTGGAACGACTCTTGGCGTGGTTCAAAGAGCTCCAGGAACGTGTAGAGGCCACGTACCTCAAGGCAGTTCGAGCGGATGAGGTTGTGGAAAACACCGCAGAAGCTACCGAGCAAGTACTTCAGAAGACTCAAAAAATGGACCCCAGGGAGGTCATTTCCGAACCTCACATACTAATTACAACAGAACTTAATCCTGTAACCTGTAATCGCTCAGAAACTGAGCAAGCGGCGGGCGTGGTGCCCAATGCGCCACCGGAGGAGCAAATTGATAGGGAGTTGGAAGATTGGGTGGCTGAAACGCGCAAGAAACGCGGGGCCGCCCTGGATCTGCCGACAGTCATGCAAGCCTGTCCTGAGTTTGCGTCCTGGGCGCGCAATATGGGCGGATATCTGAAGGATTGGGGCGATCTGCACCGTGTTGCAGGGCAGTTGAGGCCGATGATCGGCGTCTCAGAGCACGCCTGGAACATTGCGCAGGACCGGCTTGGGCCTCAAATCGCGACTGCGGCGCTGGTTCTCACGTTCGAAAAGCATTGTGCAGGCGAAGTCGCATCTCCTGGTGGATATCTGCGTGGAATTGTCCAGAAAGCTGGGGCAGGGGAGCTGCATCTCGAGCGCAGTTTCTATGGCCGGTTGAGCGGGCAGGCGGCATGATGGGATGGGGCAGCAGTTTCTCCTGCATTCAGAGGTCCAGAGGAGTCCGCGGAGATTGGCGCCAGTATTCTCCGCATATTGCGCGGCGAATACTGTTGTCTTGCGGAGATTGCCCGGTATAATCTCCGCAAGGAGTGCGTAAAATATGACCTACATTCACGAACTAACTGATTGGCCGCAATTTTTTTGGGACAAGGCCAAGCTGTCATCACAACTTGCCGCTGTCCGCCACCGGCAAGGCAAGCTCTTGGGACGTATGGAGGGCCTTGGCTTTGATCTTCGCAATGAGGCGATGTTGAGAACTCTCACCAGTGATGTCGTCAAGAGCAGCGAGATCGAAGGCGAGACGCTCGACAAGGATCAGGTTCGGTCGTCTATCGCAAAACGGCTGGGGCTCGAAATAGGCGGGCTGATCCCGTCTGATCGCCATGTCGATGGGGTCGTCGAGATGATGTTGGACGCGACGCAAGCGTATGACCAACCCCTGGACGCAGAGCGATTGTTCGGCTGGCATGCCGCCCTTTTTCCAACGGGGCGAAGCGGAATGACCCGGATCGCCGTAGGGCAGTGGCGGATCGGCCCTATGGAGGTTGTTTCAGGAACTATGGGTCGCGAGCGCGTGCATTTTGAGGCGCCGGGAGCAGCACGGCTTGATACTGAGATGGGGCAGTTTTTGGCCTGGTTCAATCAGGCCCCAGACACGGATCCCGTTATTCATGCCGCAATTGCACATCTTTGGTTCGTCACGATCCACCCCTTTGACGATGGCAACGGGCGCATTGCGCGTGCGATCGCGGATATGGCGTTGGCGCGATCCGAACGCAGTTCACAACGGTTTTACAGCATGTCGACCCAAATCCGGCAGGAGCGGAACGCCTATTATGATATGCTCGAGACGACGCAGAAGGGCGGGCTTGATGTCACAGCTTGGCTCAGTTGGTTCCTGAGTTGCCTCGACCGTGCATTTGATGGCGCAGAGATCATTTTGGAGGCTGTGTTTCAGAAGGCGCGGTTCTGGGAGAAACAAGCAACGGCCAACATCAACGACCGCCAGCGGGACATGCTTAACCGGCTCCTCGATGGGTTCGAAGGAAAACTCACGACGTCGAAATATGCGAAGATCGAGAAATGTTCGCAGGACACCGCATATCGCGACATCTTGGACCTGATCGACTTGGGAGCACTTGAGAAAGATGACGCTGGTGGACGTAGTACCAGTTATTCCCTGTCGGCGAAGTGAAGAGGCTTGTCGCATCCGGTGCTCAGGACAAGCACCGCCAGGATATATCAGACAGTCGCCAGAAAAAACTGCCGATCTGAGATTTGCTATAATTCATTGATATAAATTCTAAAAATGGAACTCTTAGGTCTGGCAATGCCGATGTTCGTTGCCGATCCGGAGTTTCTGCGTGCAATGAAGAAAACTGGGGCCGTGCCGGCCCATGAAGTTCTTTTCCCGGGCTGGTGGGGCCGGGGAAAGTGAAAGTGTTCTTCGGGTTTTGTGACTGACGGATGAGGGCCTTTGGGGTCCCTCAGATGGGTCCGGGCCGGATTCCGGTCTGTCTTTCCTGATCAAGGGCATTCCGATGCAAACAGGTGTCTTGCGCGTGTTACGCGCGACCGCTGCCTCGTGGTGGCGGCATAGAGAGCTTCTCCGAACTGGCCAGACGCTGCTGGCACAGCGGCTCGAACGCCAGACCGTCCTGCGTGATCTCGGCTATCTCAGGCAGGCGGCGGCACTGCCGAATGCCCATGTGATCTGCGGAGAGGGCGGCACGTTCATCCATCTCGGTTGGACCACCGTGTCAACCTTCGCGCCAATCGAGCGCTTTCCCTTGGCCGCTTTTGCGGTCGCACGAGGCACGCCGTTCATCGATATCCGACCCGTCACTGATGTCATCGCTTTCGCGAACCTCCCCCGCGTGAAACGGGGCGGAACGGTCGACCCTGAACCTTGGGGTTCCGGCAGTTACGTTTCCCTGACCAACTACATCGACATGGCTGAAGAGCTTGGCGCGAGTATCGCCAACGATCCTCGCCCTAGCCATTCCGCCTGATCCCCAATTTCCCACACCGACAACACTCGAAAGGACGCCAGCCATGGCCCGATCCCGTATGCCCAAATTCGATGCCTCAGAGGTCATCACAAACGAAATCATCCGCATCATTGAGCGCGGCGTCCTGCCGTGGCGCAAGCCCTGGACCGCAGGTGGCAGCTGTCGCCCCCTGCGCGTGGGCGGGGAACCCTACCAGGGAGTGAACAACTTCCTGCTGACGATGCGGACCGTGATGGCGGGCCACAGCTCTCCCTTCTGGATGACGCTGCCGCAGGCCAATGCGTTGGACGCAAAGGTCCGCAAGGGCGAGAAGTCCTCTGTCGTCGTTTACTACGGTCAAAGCCGGAGAGACGCCGGCGATGAGCATGATCACAGCGACGGGGATGATCACTCCGAGGAAGCCCGTATCTTCCGCTTCCAGAAATCCTATCGCGTGTTCAACGCCTGCCAGATCGAGGGGTTGCCGGATAGCTTCCATCCCGAGCCGGACCCGGTGCCTGAGCATCCGCCGTCAGAGCCCATCCCGCACATGCAGACGTTTTTCGATGCCATCGACATCACAACCGTCTTCACAGGCACGGAGGCGTACTATTTGCCGCCTGTGGGCAAGGTCTACATGCCGTCCATCACGCGGTTCCAGGACCCGCGCAATTTCTACGGGGTCTGGGCCCATGAGCTGGCCCATGCCACGAAGGCCCCCCATCGACTGAACCGTGATTTCGGGTTCTCGAAGTTCGGCAACACGTCCTATGCGCGCGAAGAGATCGTCGCGGAATTGACCTCGGTGTTCCTGGGTCAGACGCTCGGCTTCACGGCGCATACGCTCGAGATGAATGCCGCCTACCTCCACAACTGGTTGCGCGTTCTTCGGTCGGACAAGGGCGCGATCTTCAAGCACGCCGCGGACGCGCAGCGCGCTTGCGACTATCTGATCGCCAGATCGGAGGCCGGCAGGGCAGGGGGCCGCGCCGAGGCGGCTTAACAAACCTATTGCGGCGAAGCGGAAAATGGCAGGTGTGAGCCCATTTCAACCGATGCTGCAGGATGCACAAATGTTCGCACATGCGCGCCGGTCAATACCGCTCACCGAGCAATCGATAGCACCAAAAAGGCTCCTCGGCTTCAATGGCTTTATTGAGCTCGGCCGGAGAGAAGCCCGTCGCGCGGCGCACGGCACGTCCCATGTGGGACTGGTCGGAATAGCCCGCATCGATTGCGATTTCTGCCAATGGCTGACCTGCCGCATTTCTTGAAATTTCATGGAGCTGCTCGAAGGCTGAAAAGAACGCCAAACTGCGCCGCGTCTGACCGGAGTAACGCATGATCCTGCGCTCAATGCTGCGAACGCTGCGTCCCGACCCCGACAGAGCCGCGCGGGTCGCCAGTGCCTTGGCCCAGTCTGAAATGCGCGCGGCAGGCTGCCAGGTTTTCGGTCGGGCATCACGCCAAGTATTTTCAAGCGTTTCGCAGAACTTGATCCATCCTGCGGTCGCGTCGTCTTCGGTCTCAAAGCTCTCCAACGCCTGATCAAAGACGGGTGCTAACGTTGTACAAGCGCTATCCCCCCCGAGGGCAAGCCATGCGTCAGGATAGACCCCGACCGTCAGTGCAACAATATCGCCTTGCGCCCAACTGGACACCGGCACGTCCTGCGGTGGCAGCACCGATTTTTGGGGGAGGATTGGCGTGTCAGCAGCGCCCCGCCAGCTTGTCCTCGCTGGAAGCATGTGAATCGTGCCGTGCTGAACGAGTGTGATCGCAACAAGCGGAGAGGCCGGAAAATGGTTCATACGGTTCGCGGCCGATAGATCTGCGCCACGCGTATCCCGAAAAATTCCCGCCATGAGGCAGCCCCCCAAAGCAGGCGGCGGCAGGAACAGTTTTGAGACCGGCGACATGAAAAACTCCTTGTGACGCAATCATTCTATATTTCGCCGCGCCTCCTGAGGCAACGAAGGCCAAAACTGGCAACGAGGATATCAACGTGGTTAAAATCGTCTATTCAGGCCCGCTCGCGCTTCGGCTGCGCAGCCTTGCAAAACTCAGTCAGATCGCAATCGCAACGTCGACACGGCATGCGCTCGGGAGGCGTATGGCCGATGATTGGGATGCCAATATGGAAACCGGAATCCGGTTTGTCCGTCATCAATTCACCGCGGCAATGCGCCATCGCGATATCGCGCAGGGGCGCGAACTGTTCGACAGTCTCCAGACGCAGACAGATGATATCTACGAGGTGACCTCTTCGGCGGCACAGGGGATAAGCGGGCGCTGGTATGACCCAAAACACCGTGAGAGCGAGGCGGTTCTGCTGTATTTCCACGGCGGCGGGTATACGTTCCATGGCGGGGTGAGTGGCCGTTTCGCGCAGATGCTTTCTCACCATACCGGCGCTAGATTGTTTGCGCCTGACTACCGCCTGACACCGGAACACCCTCATCCTGCACAGGCCGAAGACGCTATCGCCGCGTGGAACTTTCTGGCGGCGCAGGTGCCTGCAGAAAAGATCGTCGTGATAGGCGACAGCGCAGGGGGGCATATGGCATTGATGCTGCTACAATCGCTCAAGGCTCAGGACAAACCGCAGCCTGCGCTTTGTATCGGGCTTTGCCCATGGACTGATATTGGGGATCGCGGCGCAAGCCTGCAGGGCAACAATCCAACTGATCTGGTTCAAGGCTGGATGGCGCTACAATTCGGCAAATGGCTTGATCCCAATCAGGCGTTTGGGCGCGAAGCCTTGTCTCCGATCTCCCATGACTATAGCGGTCTTGCTCCGCTATATCTGCAAGCCGGAGGGCGCGAGGTCTTGCGGGATATGATCATCGAGTTCGCGCAGGTTCAGAAAGAAAACGGTGCCGACGTGTCGCTCGATCTTTGGCCGGACATGCCGCATGATTTTCAGGCCTACGACAGCATGACGACGTCATCTACAGCCGCGCTGGCCAGGATCAGACACGCGATCGATACTCATATAGCGGCGGGCGGATCGCTTACTGGTCTGCAGGATATTACTATCGTGTAAACTGTTTGGTTCTGGCAAGTTTGGATCGGGCTTTCCGCCGCACGGAAAAGAAAAAGCAGGCTTTGGGAAGGGTGTTTCAACTTCTCAAAGGAGATCCCCATGTCCATGACCGTTCAACCCCTGCCGGACCGTCCGGATCCGACAGTGATCGCGGCGCAAAACGACGCGTTGCGCAAGCTCGCGTGCCTTGGTGTGCCGCCCGCGCAGCCCATCCAGGGCCGGATGCATGTCACCCGCTCGCTTATGGAGGCCGGCGATGGCTTCATGGCCGAGGCGGTGAAGGCGACCGGTGAGTTTGCCACATTCGAGCCTGAGAATGATCCCGAGGGATGGCACGATTTCGGGGCGGTCGAGATCCGGGGAGAGACCGTGTTCTGGAAGATCGATCTCTATGAAGCAGACTCGGACTTCCGCTATGGGGCTGAGACCCCGGACAATCCTGCCACCACCATGCGCGTGCTGGCCATCATGCTGGCGCGCGACTGGTAGGGCAGGGGACTCCTCACCCTGACATCTGAGACGATGAAGGCCCGCTGACCCCTCAAAGGGAAAGTGGGCCTTTTGTCGTGGTGATCCCCTCCTTTGGGGATTGACCGCGCATCTGAATGCGTGGGCCGCTCCAAATCCATCGAGAAGGATATCCCATGACTGCAAGTTTTAAACCCGTCTCCGTCGCTATTGGCGATCTGACAGCTCACCCCGCAAATGTGCGGGGTAACTCCCCGGAAACCTACGACCCCGAGAACATTGTCCATCTGAAGGCCAGCATCGCCGTACTGGGCCTGCTGCAGCCGCTCCTGGTCCAGAAGCTTGACGGCAAATACGCCGTGCTCGCCGGTGGCCGTCGGCATGCCGCGCTGAAGGAGCTGGTCGCGGACAAGGCCGCGAAAGGCTTCACGGCGAAGGCCAAGATCGACTGCCGTCTTGTGCCAGAGGATTGCGATGTCACCACGGCCCTGTCGCTCGCCGAGAACGTCACCCAGGCCCCCATGAACGCGATCGACGAGTTCGAGGCCTTCGCCCGGATGATGGAAGTCGACGGCCAGACGCCCGAGACGATCGCCAAGACCTTCGGCACCACGGTGGCCGCCGTCAAAGGACGGTTGCGGTATGGCCTGATCCACCCCGACATCCGCGCCGCTGCCCGGGGCAAGGTGATCACGCTCGACACGATGAAAGCCTTTGCCGAGCACCCTAGTCAGGAGGCGCAACGCGAGGTCTTCGAGGCGCTCACGAAAGACGGCGGCTACCTGCAGGCCTATACCGTCCGTCAGGCGCTGAAGTCTCGAGGCGTGCAGGTCAGCGACGATATCGGGGCCTTCGTGCGTGAAGACTACGAGGCCCGCGGCGGCGCTGTCGCGGCCGATCTTCTGGAAGAGCATTCGGTGCTGGAAGACGCCGCGCTGGTCGAGACCATCCTGCTCGAGAAGCTCGGTGCCGCCGCCGAAGAGGCCCGCATAAAGCTGGGCTTTGCCTGGGCCGATGCCATGGTCCGCTATGATTACGCGACCATGGCCGACTACGGCCGCGTTTATCCCGGCCCGATCGAGCCTGATGAGGCTGCGCAAAAGCGCATCGATGAGATCACCGCCGAGCTTGAGAAACTGCAGCTCGAGATGGAGGATGAGGGGCTCGAGGACGGTGCCTACAACGCGCTTTACGAGCGCGTGGACGCCTTGGAAGAGGAAGCCCGCGACCTGCAGGAGGCCTACAGCGCCGAGGACCTCGCGCGGTCTGGGGTAATCGCGTCCTGGTCGGGCGGGCAGGTGACCCTCCATGTTGGCCTCGTCCGCCCGGAAGACACCGTCAAAAAGGAGGGCGCGCGCGGCTCCTCGGCTAGCCCGACTGGGGAGGAGGCCCCAGACGCCGGCGAAATCACCTACCCGGCCTCGCTGGCAGAGGACCTCAAGACCGAGCGGGCCATGGCGCTCGGGGCCGCGATGGCGCTGCATCCCGAGGCCACGCTCGATCTGACGCTCTTCAAGCTGGTCAGTGATGTTCTGGCCAGCGGCATGAGTGTCACGCAGGCGATCAAGATCGAGGCCCGCAAGGAATACCGCAGCCATGCCAAGATGGACGAGATCGACGAGACCTCGCTCGAGCAGGTGGCGGCGGCGCATGATGCGCTTGATCTCTCCTGGCTCGATGACACCCGCGCGCCCGCCGATCAGTTCGCGGCGTTTCGCGCGCTGGAGGCAGTCGAGAAGGCCAAGCTCGTCGCCTATGCCACGGCCAGCACCACGCAGTCCTGCTTCGCGCGGGACCGCCAGCGCGACAGCCTGATGCATGCGTTCGAGATCGAGATCATGCCCGACATCCGCGCCCACTGGACGCCGAATGCGGCGCTCTTCAACCGCTTCAAGAAGGCCTGGCTCCTGAAGATCCTCGGCGAGGATCTGGGTCTCGCCCAGGAGGCTGTGACGCTGGCCTCGTCGAGCAAGAAAGAGATCGTCGCCTTCTGCGACAAGCTCTTCGCCGAGCCCTTCGCCACGCTCACGGACGCGCAGCGCGCTGCCGTGGCCGCTTGGTGCCCGCCGATGATGCAGACCGCCGGTCTCGCCTGTGATGAGGCGGAACCCACTGCGGAAACCCCGGAGCCTGACAGCGAGGTCGCGCAAGCGGCCTGAGCCATCACGCGACCCGCGCGTGGACCACGCCGCCCGCGCGGGTCGACCTTCCCACACCCAACGGAAAGACATCCCCATGGCTATTCTCAAGTTCTCTGCGTCCGCTGTTGCGGCGCAGATCGCCCATGCACGCGCCTGCAAAACCTTCCTGCCCAACTGGAACGGGCCCATGGACAGGCCCGCCCTGATCCTCATCGTCGGCAATGGCGTGCATCTGCGCTCAAACGGCATCGATGGCACGACCACCCGTATCGTTACCACTGAGCAGGCCGATCCCTCCTTCGCCTTCGCCGACGGCATGAACCCGTTTCGGGACACCGACTGGATGGCGCAGCGCCGCATGGCGTTTCGCGATCTGACCGGCCAGTTCTACACCGACATCCTGGATGACGTGCAGGTGCTCATCGACCGGGGGCGAGGGGCGATCCGGCTCGCCACCGATGGCCACAGCATCCGCGTCTTCGTGCGCCGGGCCTCGGACTATCTCATCGGCGGGACCTACGAGGTGCCCTCGGGCCTCGGCGGCACCTTCCGGGTCATCCTCAAGGATGCCTGCGACACCTTCGCGATCGTGCAGAACTGCGGCAATTGCGAGGATTTCGACGCCATGCAGCCCTACCGCGTGCCGCTCGATGCGCTGATGGAGATCGACGACCGGAGGGCGGCATAACGCGCCCTTTCTCAAACAAGCATCGCCAATACCCTGCCGGGCCTGCGGCCCTCTCGGGACATTGGCGACAACAATTTCCCCAATGAAAGAAAGGGCTCTGAAATGGGTTGGCTGTTCTACACCGATCGCCGCGTCCAAACCTACGCGGATGAGAAAGCGGAGATCACACGGCTCTGCACTTTCGAGAGCGACATCCGAAAGACCGAGTTGGTCAAGGCCTGCAAGGTCGGCTCCACCTGGTACGCGGCGGCAAAGGTCACCAATCTTGACGGCACCCCGGTCGAGGACGCGACCTATGTCACCGAACCTGACGGCTCGATCACCTTCGGCGCTGTCTTCCTCACCCGATACGACGATGGGTGTTGGGGCTACAAGGACATTGAAGAAGGTGGTGGTCCGAACGCGTCGCGCGCGCCCCTTGCGCTGATCGAGCTTCTCTCCGACCTGAAAGATCCGGACAGCTACGCGCATGCATGGCGCCAGCGCTGCCGGGACTGGGCCGCGATCCCTGACTATCAAGAGGGGGACAGGATCAAGCTCGCCGCGCCTGTGACCCTGACCGATGGCAGCACCTGCCAGATCGTCACCGCAACCCACTACAGACGCGGGCGGCAAAAACGCCGCTGCTACCGCATCGAGGAAACCGGTGGGCTCGTACGCCTGTCGAAGGCCTCGCTTGCGGGCTCGGAGCTGCTCAGTTCCGCAAAAGGTGCTGCCAGCCCGGTGCTGGCGGAGTATCTCGCGGGGCGACATTAGGTCCTGCGCCGGACGGTTCATCGGCCTGCCCGGCGACAGCAGATCCTGCGGCTTATCTTGACATGGCAATGCAAATGCATTACCTATCACAAGCAGCAAAGACCCCCATTCTTTCAGGAGACTGCCATGACAGCGCTTGCACAAGATGTCTCGAAACTTACGGATCGGTATCAGACGACCGTGCCGGCGGGTGTGCGCAAGCAGCTCAAGCTGGGCAAGGGCGACCAGATTCGCTACTGTACCGAGCCGAGTGGCAGGGTCTATATCGAGCCCGTGCGCAGCGACGAGGAAGATCCCGTGCTCGGCGCCTTTCTCGATTTTGTCGAGGCCGATATCAAGGCGCATCCGGATCGCATTCGGGCGTTCGATGGGGCTTTGCATGGCCGTCTTGCAGCACTGGTCGGAGACGTTGACGTCGATCTCGATGGGCCGCTATCGCTCGAGGATGAATGAGCGGCGATAGCGTGCCCGCCCAAGCGCCCCTTGTCGTAAACGGATGGTCGATTTATGCGCATCCGCTCTTTCTGGACCAGCTCGAAGGGCTGATCCTGGAGGTCGAGGCGCGTAAGGCACGCGATCCAAAGACCTGGCGCAAGAAAAACCCCACGAAACGGCTGGCAGCCATCTTCAAGCTGGTCACCGAGGCCATACCGGCGGACCCGGGTGCCGCCGCCTACCGGCAAGGCAGCACGCTCGGGGATCACCGCAAGCACTGGTTCCGGGCGAAATTCTTCCAGCAGTATCGGCTGTTCTATCGGTTCAACAGCGATGCGAAGGTCATCGTGGTGGCCTGGGTGAACGACGACAAGACCCTGCGCGCCTACGGCAGCAAGACGGATGCCTATGCGACGTTCAAAGGGATGTTGGAAGATGGCAATCCACCTGACAATTTCGACGCGCTCTTGAAAGAAGCTGCGGCGGCGGACAAGCGGTTTGAGACGTCTCTTGAAGCGGCGCCCGATCGGTAAGTGGGCCAGCTTGCTGTGACCCTTTGGCATTATCGTTTACGACGCCCCGCTGGAAGATGTAGTTAGGCTGATAATACGGTCGGAGAAAGCACAATGATTGAGGCGGAAAAGGATAGGCAGCACCTCGGGCTAGAGGAGCAATGCGCGCCTGACCTGACGGGGCACCGTTTCCCAATTGCTGTGCACGTTGCAGACATGCCCGATGACCTCGGCAAGCTGCTGGATATCGGGCTCGAGGAGCATTTCCGTGGCGGCTGATGTCAATTCGTATGACGCGTGGTTTCGCGCGAAGGTGCAGGCCGCGCTGGAGGAGGAATGCACGGGAACATCTCAAGTTCAGGTGATGCAGGCCGCACAGGCATTGATTGATGCGAAACGGGAGGTCGAACCCAAGTCCTGACCAAGCCTTGGAGGTCAGCGCGGTCTGACCCCCGTCACCCTGAAAAGCGAAAGCGGGCTTTTTGTCCTTTGGAACTCAGACCCTGATCCAAAGGAAACCCCCATGTCCAAGCCCAAACTGGCAAACCCGGCTCTCTCAATCTCCGACGCTAACCTCACCTCTGCCCTCGCGCAGATCGGCGCGGAGGTCGACAACCGGCCCCTGCGCAGTTCAGCGCTCGCGCGCATTATGCGCGAGACGTTTCATGGCGGCGATTCTGGCGGTGCCTGGGACTGGCGGATGGCCTACGACCTGATGCAGGCCGCGACCGTCCAGATGCTGCTACGTGGGGAAGGTGCGGCAGGTGACATCGCCGCTGCAAAGCTGCTTGCCTCGCGGCTGCTGACGGAAACCCGCCGGTCAGAGCAGCAGATCCGGCTGCAGCAGTTTTCCACGCCGTTGTCTTTCGCGGCAATGGTCGTGCGGGCGGCAGCCGTTCGCAAGGGCGAAACCGTGCTGGAGCCCTCGGCTGGCACCGGTGCCCTGGCCGCTATCGCCGCCCGGGCCGGTGCCGCGCTTTTGCTCAATGAAATCGACCCCTTTCGCCAGCGCCTCCTGCGCGCAGTTTTCGGCGGCGAGGTGACGGGCCATGACGGCGAGCATATCGACGATCTGCTGCAGTCGCCGGTTCTCCCCGACGTGGTGGTGATGAACCCGCCCTTCGCCTCCTCGGTCGATCGCTCCCGAGACAAGCACATCGCCGCCAAGCATCTCATCGCGGCTGCAAAGCGTCTCGCGCCCGGCGGGCGGCTTGTGGCGATCATGCCGCAGGGGTTCACGCCCGAACGCGATGCCGCGCATTGGTCCCGCGCCTGCGGTCTCCTGACGCCGCGCTTGGCGTTGACGATGCCGGGGCAGGTCTACCGCAAGCTCGGCACATCTATCGAAACCCAGCTCATGGTCTTTGACAAGGTGCGGGAGGACGGCGAGATGATCCGCGCCAGTGTGCGGGATCTGGATGAAGCCCTTCCTTTTGTCGACGCCGTGGCCGCGACCCGGCTGGAGATACGCCCCGGCCAACGGGCTGAAGCAATCCCTCATGCTCGAGCAACCGTTCCATCATCTGCCCCGCGCAAGACCGCCGCTGCGCTTGTCGCCGCCTCCAAACCACGGGCCAATGCCGTCCGTCCGCTCTGCTTCACAAGCTTCGATGTCCCGCGCGATAACACCCCCGTCTCGGACATCTATGCGCGCTACCGCCCACAGCGGATCGAAATCGCGGGCGCGCAGGAACATCCCACGCCGCTCGTTGAAAGCATCGCCATGGCCTCCGTCGCGCCGTCGGTGCCTTCAGGCACGGCCAGTGCGGAACTGCGCCTGCCCGCCAGGCTGATCGAGGAGGGACATCTCTCCGAGGCGCAGCTGGAAACCATCATCATGGCGCATGACGCCCATGGGCGTGATTTGCCGGGTCGGTTCACGATCGATGACGACCAGACAAAGCTGACGCGCGCTGATGATGACCCTAAGGCACGCGCCTATCGCCTGGGCTATTTCCTCGGCGATGGCACCGGCTGCGGCAAGGGGCGCGAATGCGCGGGGCTCATTCTGGTGAACTGGCTGGCCGGCCGCAGGAAGGCGATCTGGGTCTCCAAATCCGCCACGCTCATCGAGGACGCCATCCGCGACTGGACCGATCTCGGCGGCTCGCCAGCCGACATCCAGCCACTCTCCAAATGGAAACCGGACCAGCCCGTCCCGATGGGCGACGGAATCCTCTTCGTCACCTACGCCACGCTGCGGTCCGCGGGCAAATGCGGCACCACACGGCTGAGCCAGATCCTCGACTGGATGGGTGAAGACTTCGAAGGCGTCCTCGCTTTTGATGAGGCCCATGCCATGCAGAACGCGGCAGGGTCTGAACAGGGCAGGGGGGTCAAACCCTCCCAGCAGGGCCTTGCTGGCCTGCGGATGCAACTGGCAGCACCCCGCGCTCGCGTCTTCTACATCTCAGCCACGGGCGCCACGAGCGTGCACAACCTCGCCTATGCCGCGCGGCTGGGGCTCTGGGGGCAGGGCCCCGAATATCCCTTCCCGAGCCGCGAGAGCTTTGTGTCGGCGATGGAAGCCGGCGGCGTTGCCGCCATGGAGGTGGTCGCCCGCGATCTCAAGACGCTCGGGCTCTACACGGCCCGCGCCCTCAGATTCGACGGCGTGGAGTATGACGTGCTCGAACACGCGCTCACTCCGGCCCAGATCGTGATCTACGACGCATACGCGACTTCGTTTCGGACGATCCATCACAATCTCGAGGCCGCGCTGACAGCGACCGGCGTCAACGACGCCTCGGGAGAGACTAATGCCTCGGCCGCACGCGCCTCGGCCAAGTCCCGCTTCGAGAGCACGAAGCAGCGCTTCTTCAACCATCTCCTGATGGGCATGAAGGCTCCAAGCATCATCCGCGCGATCAAGGACGATCTGGCGGCGGGCAAGGCTTGCGTCATCCAGGTTGTCTCTACAGGCGAAAGCCTGCTGAAACGTCGGCTTGAAACGATGGACCCCGAGGATGAGCTCGTCGAGGGTGCCTTGACGCCGCGCGACTATGTTCTGGGATACCTCGAACAGGCCTTCCCGATTCATGCGCAAAAGCTGGTCGAGATCGATGGCAATATGGTGGCCGAACCGCTCCGCGATGAAACTGGCGCGCTGGTCGTCTCGCGCGAGGCGCTCGCTCTGCGTGACGCGGCCATGATGGAGTTGATGACGTTGGCCCCGATCCCTTCGGCGCTGGATCAGATCCTCTGGGCCTTTGGCGACGATGCCGTGGCCGAAGTGACCGGAAGGTCGATCCGACCTCTGAAGGCGGACGATGGCCACCTCTTCATCGAGAAGCGCGCCGCCAGCAGCAATTCATCCGAAACCCAAGCCTTCATGGACGGTGATAAGGATATCATTATCTTCTCCGATGCGGGCGGTACGGGCCGGTCGTATCATGCGGCGCAAACGGCGAAGAACCAGAAACGGCGGCGGCACTACCTGCTGGAGCCCGGCTGGCGCGCCGATGCGGCCATCCAGGGGCTCGGGCGCACGCATCGCTCGGCTCAGGTCAGCGCGCCCTTCTTCCGGGTCTGCACCTCGGATGTGCATGGCGAAAAGCGTTTCACGTCGACTATAGCCAAACGCCTCGACCAGCTGGGGGCCTTGACCAAGGGTCAGCGCGAGACCGGCTCGCAGGGCATGTTCCGCGAGGAGGACAATCTCGAAAGCCCGATCGCACGGGCGGCGCTGCGTGGGTATTTCGCCGATCTTGCCGCCGGGCGCGCTGAGGCGATGAGCTACGAGAGCTTCACCGACTGGACAGCCCTGCGGCTGATCGACAAGGACGGGGTGCTCCTTGAGGAGCTTCCCCCGATCCAGCGGTTTCTCAACCGGGTGCTTGCGCTTCCCATCCACATGCAGAACGCGCTCTTTGCCGAGTTCATGCGCCGGATTGCCGATCAGACGGAACGGGCGCGCGCGGCGGGCACGCTCGATCTCGGCGTGGAAACCCTACGCGGCGACAAGATAGAACAGGTCTCCACGGAAGATCTCTGGACCTGCCCTAAATCCGGCGCCGTGACGCGGATCATCGGGCTGGAGGTCACCGACCCGGTCCACGTCCTTGTGGCCGAAGAGGCCATATCGCGCAATCCGGACAAGCTGCCGATGGTCAATCGCGCCTCCGGTCGCGCGGCGCTCATCTCGGCGCGGCCCATGCAGATGTATGACGAAGACATCGTCACGCTGATGCGCAAGGTTGTGCGGCCAAACGGGTCGAGCTACCTGGAGGAGGCGCGGTTCACGTCTTCGGCCTGGGAAGACATCGAAAGGCCCGAGTTTGCAAGGCTTTGGGATGCCGAGGCAGCGTCCCTGCCAAAAACCACCACAACCAAGCTCTACCTGCTGACCGGGCTCTTGTTGCCGATCTGGAAGGATATTCCGACCACCAATGAGCGCATCTACCGGGTCACGCCGGACGGGGCGACCGCCATGATCGGGCGCACGCTGAGCGAGGAAGGGGCGGCCGCGCTGCGCGCCCGCTTCCTCGTGTCCAACCCGCAAACACCGCAGGAGATGTTGACCGCCGCCCTCGGCACCACCGCGCCTGTCGATCTGGGCCGGGGTCTCACCCTGACCCGTCGCCGTGTCGCAGGCGAGATGCGCCTTGAGTTGTGCGGCGTGGACAGTGGCATGATTGATGGCCTCAAGGCCCTCGGCTGCTTCACCGAGATCATCGCCTTCCAGCTGCGGGTGTTCCTGCCGCATGGGGACGGGATCGACACGGGAAGCATTCTGGCCCGGATCGTGGGGCAGGAAGCCAGCATGACGTCAGAACAAGCCGCCTGAAAAGTCAAAGAGGGCTTTGGGCCGGGCGTCGCGGATCTGGGTTTCACCGGTCTGCGCTTTCCGGCCGCGCGCTGACCAATGCCACGCCCGGCCCCCCAATTACTGACAAGAGGACAGACCCATGACCAATCCCCAGATCGATTATGCCGCAATGGCGGCTCAGTGGCGCGCGGAGCGCGAAACCACCTTGAAGGCATCCCGAACGGAGCTGCTCGCGCAACTACGTGCGCTTGGCATCAGCGGGGTCACTGCCGAATACGAAGGCTATGGCGACTCCGGCAATGTCGAGGATGTGACGGTGCAGCCTGCAGAGGTCCAGCTGCCGGAGGCGCTTGCCGCAGAGGTTGGCGACTTCGCCTGGTCGCTGGCCTATCACCATCACCCGGGGTTCGAAAACAATGAGGGCGGCTATGGCACGCTGACTTGGGACATTGCAGCAGACAGCATCACGCTCGATCACGCGGACCGCTATGTCGAATGCTCGCACAGCTATGACGAGGGTCTTTGAGATGGCCCATCCGCTTCATCATGCCGAAAGCTCCGCCCGGAAATTCGGCGGGGTGCCGTCTGACTATCAGTCCATACATGACTGGTTCGACGCCTCGAAAGAGCACCTCGCGCTCTTTACGCACCGAGCCATGCGTCACCATGCCCAAGGCCTATTTGAGGCCGAACGTGTCTTCGGCGTGTCCCTGACCAATAGCGCAGGTCGGGACATTCCCGTGCGCTGGATCGGCGAGCAGCATATCCGTGAAGACTGCCAGGGCCGCATTCCGAGCATGGCGGACTGGCTGCGACGGATCCAGCCCGAGCCATGGATGGCCAATGGTCATATCGACCGCCAAGTCGGCGATGATCCCTGCGGCGACCCAAGGGTCGCTTGGGCCTCCGAGGTCGCCGCCGGACGAACCGTTCTTGGCCTGAAAGATTGGATGGCGGCGCGCGCGATGCAAGCCACGCAAAGCGCCTGACAGGTCTCGGTCGTTTGCCAAACGAATGCCGCACGGAAGCCCGGTTGGACGATCGGGCTTCTTGCGTCGTTTCCCCACCATTCTTCTTGAGGAGGATCGCATGACACTCGATGAAATCAAAGCCGCGGTTGATGCCGGGCAGACCGTGCATTGGGCCAATACCGGCTACGTTGTCCACAAGGACAGGCTCGGTCAGTACCTCATCACCTATGTGCCGAACGGAAGCTGCATCGGTCTGACCGACCGGAGCGGGCACCGGTTGAACGGAAAAGAAACGGAGTTCTTCGTCGCGCAATCGAAGGACGCCGCAGAAAATCCGGGCAACCAATCAAGACCAGACGGGCAGGGGAGGGGCGTAGCACCCAGAGGCGCGGGGGCATTCCCACTCGGACAGCAGCTCTGACCCGTGGGCGGGGCTGAAAGGAAAGCAGGCTTTCTGATTTGTGATCCCTCAAGGGGTCGAGAAAGCAATCCCGGATGCGTTGGCAAAAACGTCAGGCACCGGCCAATCCAAAAGGAACCATCCCATGTTCGCAGGAACCCTCACCCGCAATGTCGAGACCGCAGCCGCCGAGTACACCGGCATGATCCACTCGACGCGCTTTGACATCGCCATCCAGTTGGAGGCGCGGGCCAAGATGTCCGAACGCAGCCCGGATTTTGACGTAACGGCAGTCAACAAATCAGGCCGCAAAGTGCGCATCGGCACGGCCTGGAACGAGACCGGCAATACCAGCGGCAACCCCTACATCTCGATGCAGATCGATGTCGGCCGCGGCCCGTTCCGGGTCAACGCGGTGCAGACGAAAGAGGCGCGCGCGGCCCAGAGCGGCGCATTCGAGATCATCCCGCTGGTCTCGAACGGCCTGATGAAATCCGGCTCGATCTCGGGCGAGCTCACCGCCATGGACGCCGACAACGCCTTCGCCGGCTACATCGCCAACATGATGTTCGATCTGGAGTTCATCCTGATCGAGAACAGCTACAAAACCGAGGAGACCCACCCCGATTACCGGATCGAGGTCAGCTCGCCCCGGGGCACACCGATCCGCGTCGGCTCGGCGTGGATGGCCAAAAGCAGCCGCACGGGCAATGACTACCTGTCACTGCTGATCAACACGCCCGATGGCGACCTGCGCGTCAACGCCGTGCAGAACGAAGAACAGCGCGGCGGGCAGACCTTCTCGATCATCCCGTTCATCGACAGCGGTGAGCAGCCGCAGGACGCGGGCGCGGGGCTCTCCTTGGTCGCCTAATCGACGCGCGAGGGGGAGACGACCTGAACCCAAAGGGGAACCGTGGGACCACGGTTCCCCTTTTTCCATGTCCGTTTGCGTGAAGGACGTCACCCGCTTGCGATCTGGTGTAAATGCGATACAATAATATATTATCGCAATATCGAGGGCGGGCGCATGGCGGCTAGATCAGGGATCGTTCCATGGTTCGAGAGCTTTAATGTTGAGGCAGAGGTTGAAGATCTCCTCGCCCATATCGAGCGCTGCACCGGATTCGCGCTGCCTGACCGCAAGCGTGATGTCATCATGACCCATGCAAGGGCAAAGCTCGACAGGACAATGCAGGCATATCTGGAGGCCAAGACAGCGGGAAAGCCGGTGTCCACATCGCGCCGCGCCTATCTGACCGACCTGCAGGACACGATCTTCATGGCGATCCCGGAAGAGAACCTCGCGCTTATGCCGTTGCGCGAGCAGGCCCTGAACGACCCTTCATTTTACGCGGACGCCATGCACCGCGCCGCTGCGATCAGCGAGGATGATCTTTTCATGGCGCTGTCCTCTTCGCTGAAAGACATGACAGTCCAAGACGCCCGGGCCTTCGTCTCGAAGCTTTGGCACGGCACGATTGACGACAATGCCCGCAAATATGCCGAAGCCCTGAAGCGCCCCGAGCGTGCACCGCAGCCCTTTCGCCCGGGGAACACCGTGTAAGATCTAAGCGATTCTCTTGGCTTGAGCCGTACCGAGGTTGGCCACCTCAAACACCCCTTCCCAAAGGTGGCGCCCTGTGCAGCGCGCGAAAGCCGTTGAAGGCGCTGTGAGGACGTCTACTGTCGCCAACATGATGAACCGGGATCACATGCGCGCCTTCTTTCGGCGCGCCGCGGCGCTTGCCGCCTTTGTCGCGCTGCTCTGGGCGGTCCAGGTCGTCAATTGGATCGTCGGCTACGGTTTGAACCCAGCCTTCGGCCTGATCCCCAGGCAGCCCGGTGGTTTGGATGGCGTCATCGCAATGCCGCTGCTGCACGGAAGCTTCGCGCATCTTATGGCCAATACGCCGCCGATCCTGGTGATGGGTGGGCTGCTGATGGCCACGACCACGAGGGCCTTGCTGCCTGTGAACGCCGTGGTGATCGGCCTCGGCGGTGGTCTCGTCTGGCTGTTCGGAAGCTCCGCCATCCATATCGGTGCGTCAGGGCTCGTCTTCGGCTGGTTCGGCTTCCTCGTCGCGCGCGGCTTCGTGGATCGCTCATTGACCACGCTGGGCGCGGCACTGGTAGTCGGTGTCCTCTATGGCTCCATTATCTGGGGCGTTCTTCCGGGCCAACCTGGCGTTTCGTGGGAGGCTCATCTCTTCGGCGCTATCGCGGGCGCGGTCGCTGCAGTCCTTGTCCGGACGCATGTCCATGCGCCGCGCCTCGGTGACGTCGATCTGGAATGAAACAGTACAATCGGCCCAAAGCCGACCTTTAATACCGGATCAACATGCTGCGGTGCGGCCCGTCGAAGCGGACCTTCGTGTTTGGCGGAGGATGTCTGGACGTCCAGATGACTGCTTCGCGGACATTGCGGACCTGCTCGTTAGCAGCGAATGCACGTGCAGAAAGTCCAAATCGAAGTTCGCATCTGCAGCACCGAGAGTTCGGCAGCATCGCAGATTTCCCCATTCCGGTAATTCAGAAACAATGCGAAACATCAGCCACAAGCGCGATTGCCGCGCGAGCGGCTTCGTCCTTGAGCCTGATCCGGTCTCTGATCAAGGCAAGGGAGTGTTGCGCTGAGCGTGGCGGTCGTTCAGAAATCTGAAAATGCTGATCAATAGCATCACTGTTGGATCAGAAGATATGCGCAAGTGTCCACGTCAAACCCGACAATCCGATATCCCGCCTTAAAAGCTGTGGTCAACTCTTCGCGCACGCGCAGGCGTTCGGATATGGCTTTGTCCATGTCATGTGACAGCAAGCCTGCGAAATCAGCGGGGATTGTGATCTTCAGACTGCCTTCGGGCACATGAGGCTGCGCCACCGAAGGGTCAAGCCGCTGCACGACTTCAGGTGCGTTCAGATGCCATTCAGCAACGAGGCGGTCGGAGGGGACACCGGCATTGATGCCCTCCATCTCGCCATAATAATCTTCGTGGTAGATTCCCGCGGTCGCGCCAAGCCTTGCTATGTTGAGGCTTGCGTTGATGCGGCGCAGTGGATCATAGGTCCAGCGCACCACGTTTATGCCGCGCTGAAGGCACCAGTCGCGCTGATACCATTTCAGCTTTGCCCCCAACCCCATGCCTCGGCTGTCGGGATGCACGGCCAGCCTGTGCGAGTGTTGTGCGTCGGGTTGGCTTGTTGGGAAGCCAAACAGAAAACCCAGCATGCGCCCGTCTTTGAATGCGCCTGCAACAAGCCCCCCTTCATGCTGGATCGCCAGCATGATGTCTGAATTGTCGGACGGGTCATCCTCGCCCCAAACCTCTTTCTGAAAGCGCTCGGACCGTTTGAGTTCTGTGACCGAGTTCAGCTCGCGTATTGTGATGCCTGACTGTTCCACCTTCATGCGCCGATCTCCTCGACATGATCGGAGACGGTTTTCAGAAACCCTTGGTCGAGCGTGACGCCGATGCCGGGGCCGTTCGTGGGCACGGGCATTTCGCCGTTCGTGGCTTCGAGCGGTTCATTGATGATGTCGCGCTTGAAGTAGCGGCTGGCGCTGGAGGTGTCGCCGGGTTTGGTGAAGTTCGCGAGCGTCGCCAGATGGATGTTGTGCGCCCGCCCGATGCCGCTTTCCAGCATCCCGCCGCACCAGACCGGCGCATCAAAGGCGGCACAGGTGTCATGGATGGCACGGGCCGAGGCAAACCCGCCCACGCGTCCGACCTTGATGTTGATGACCCGCGCCGCACCGAGTTCGAGCGCGATGCGGGCGTCCTTGGCGCTGCGGATGCTCTCGTCAAGGCAGATCGCGGTCTTCAGCGCCGCCTGCACCTTCGCGTGGTCGTGGATGTCGTCATAGGCCAGCGGCTGCTCGATATAGTCGAGGCGGAAGTCGTCGAGCGCCTGCAACACCGGCAAGTCGGCCATCCCGTAGTCGGTATTGGCGTCCACGGTCAGCTTGATGTCGGGGTGGCGCGCCCGCACCGCTTCGACGATCTTGACGTCATGGCCCTGCGCGATCTTGAGCTTGGTGCGCTTGTAGCCATTCGCGACCGCCTCATCGACGCGTTCCAGCGTCTTCTCGACCGGCGCGATGCCAAGGCTGACGCCCACATCGACGCTGTCGCCGACGCCGCCAAGCGCGGCCTTCAGCGGGATGTTCAGGCTTTTGGCCCAGAGATCCCAGAATGCCATCTCGACCACCGCCTTGGCCATTCGGTTGCCGCGCCACGGGGCGAGGATCGGCTGAAGCTCATAAGGCGAGGCAAAGCGTTTGCCGACGATCTGCGGCAGCAGCACGTCGCGCAGGAAGGCCATCGCGCCGGGGATGGTTTCCTCAAGATAGTCCGGGGCCGGGTCCATCACCGCTTCGCCGATGCCCTCCAGCCCTTCGCCCTTCAGCACCAAAAGCGGAAAGGTCTTGGCCGTCATCGTGCCAGTCGAGATCACGAAGGGCGTCAGAAGTGGCAGGCTGACGATGCGAAGCTCGGCGGATTCGATCAGGATGCCTTGGTGCATCGCCCCGGCGGGCGGCGTTTCGGGTTTTTCCAGCATTTCGACAACTTCCTAGATTTTGGTGGATCACATGACCTTGGCGATGAACCGCTCGAACACCTCGGTCCTGGGGTTGGTGAACATCTCTTCGGGCGGGCCCTGTTCGGCGATGCGGCCTTCGTGCAGGAAGACGACTTCGGAGGAGACCTCGCGGGCAAAACCCATCTCGTGTGTCACGACGATCATCGTCCGACCTTCGGCGGCAAGATCCTGCATCACCTTCAGAACCTCGCCCACCAGTTCCGGGTCAAGCGCCGATGTTGGCTCGTCAAACAGGATTGCGTCGGGCTCCATCGCCAGTGCCCGGGCGATGGCCACACGCTGCTGCTGGCCGCCGGAAAGCTGCGATGGATACATGCCCATGCGCTCTTCCAGCCCGACACGCTTCAAAAGCGCCTCGGCCTTGTCGCGGGCTTCTGCCTTCGGTTGACGTTTGACCTGGACAGGGCCCTCCATCACGTTTTCCAGCACGGTGCGGTGGGTCCAGAGGTTGAACTGCTGGAAGACCATGCCAAGCCGGGCGCGGATTTCCTCGATATGGCGCACGTTCTGGGGCTTGCCATTCCGCACCAGGATTTCGTTGCCATGGACGGTCACCTTGCCCGATGTCGGTGTTTCAAGGAAGTTGAGACAGCGCAGGAAGGTCGACTTGCCGGACCCCGACGAGCCCAGGATCGAGATCACGTCGTGTTTCCGCGCTTCAAGCGAGATGCCCTTCAGGACTTCGACACTGCCGAACGACTTGTGGATGCCTTCGGCCTTCAAGATGATTTCCGTCTGGCTCATGCCTGGGGTTCCTTTGCGGGCTGTGCAGCGACGCGCGGTTTGTGATGGGCTTCGATGTGCCGGCTAAGGCGGCGTTCGGCCTGCCGCCAGATCAGGACGAAGATCGCGGTAATGCAGAGATAGATCAGGGCAGCCCACAGGTAGGTCGAGAAATCGAAGGTGCGCGAAAAGATCTGGCGTGTTCGGCCCATGATGTCGAAAACGGTGACGACGCTTGCCAGCGCGCTGGCTTTCATCAACAGGATCACCTCGTTGCCGAGCGCAGGCCACGCGATACGATAGGCGTGCGGGAAGACAACGCGGCGGAGCGTCTTGAAACGAGTCATGCCGATGGCTTTGGCGGCCTCGATTTCACCTTGTGGCACACCCATGATGCCGCCGCGCAGGATCTCGGTCTGATAGGCGGTGGAGTTGAGCGCAAAAGCCAGCAGCGCACAGTTGAACGGGTCGCGGAAGAAGGTCCACAGCCCCCAGTCCTGCAAGATGGGTCGAAACTGGCCCGAGCCGTAGAATATCAGAAACAGCTGCGCGAGGATCGGCGTGCCGCGCATGAACGAGATGTAAAGCCTGAGTGGGGCCTGAGCCAGTGGCGCGGCATGGGTGCGGATCAGTGCGAAGCCTGGTGATACGAGCGCGGCAATAAGCGCGCCGAGGAAGGTCAGCTTGATCGTCATCAGCGTGCCGTCGAGCAACCGGGGCCAGTATTGGGCGATGATCTCGATCGGGTTCATCACACGGCCCTCCGGATGCCGCGATTGGCGCGACGTTCCATCCAATACAGCACCAGCTCGGACAAGACGCACATGACCCAGTAGATCAGGCAGGCCAGCAGATAGAACGTGAAAGGTTGCTTGGTGACGCCGACGGCGACCTTGGTCATGCGCATCAGGTCATCAAGCGCGATAACTGAAACAAGAGCAGTGTCCTTCAGCATGTTGATCCAGAGGTTGCCCAACCCCGGCAGCGCGAACCGCCAAAGCTGCGGCAACTGGATACGGCGGAAAATCTGGCCCTGGGTCATGCCGATGGCGCGCCCGGCCTCGGTCTGGCCCTTGTCGAGCGACTGGAACGCGCCGCGCAGCACTTCGCCCGCGAATGCGCCGAACACCATGCCAAGCGCAATGACACCGGCGGCGAAGGGGCTGAAATCCGTCGCCCCGCGTTCGGGGTTCCACCAGCGCAGCGCCATGTTCAAAAGCAACCCCACGCCGTTGTAGACAACGAAGAGCGTCAGGATCTCGGGCAGGCCGCGCATGATGGTGGTGTAGCCGAAACCCAGGAACCGCAGGGGGCCAAGGCGAGACATCGACGCGAACGCCGCCAGAAATCCAAGTAACAGGCCCACGGGAAGCGTGACGATCGCGAGTTGCACCGTGATCGCCAACCCCCGCAGGATTTCGTCCCCCCAGCCGGTATCGCCATATGAGAAGAGTTCAAACATGGGTCAGTCTTTCGGTCGGGGGAACGTATCGCGTCATTGCATCGTGTAGACGTCGATATCGAAATACTTGTCGTTGATGGCCTGGTAGGTGCCATCCGCGCGGATTTCCATCAGTGCAGCGTTCAGTTTTTCGCGCAGTTCGTCGTCTTCCTGACGCACCGCGATGCCGACGCCGTCGCCGACAAATGCCGGGTCGGTGATCGGGTCACCCGCAAGTTCACAACAAGCACCATCATCGGACTTGGTCGTCCAATCGAGCATCGGAAGCATGTCGCCCACCTGCATGTCGATCCGGCCACTGGCCATGTCGAGGTTCACCTCGTCCTGGGTCGGGTAAAGGCGAATGTCGGCGTCTGGATAGGTGGCTTCAATGAAATCGGCCTGAGTGGTGCCGGATTGGGCACCGATGACCTTGCCGCTCAGCGCCTCGTTGCTGAATTCGGTGATGTCCGACCCGACGGGCACAACGTGGGTCATGGCCGCGAGGTAATAGGGATCGGTGAAGTCCACCTGTTTCTGGCGCTCTTCGGTGATGAACATCGACGCGATGATGAAGTCGTATTTGTTCGCCAGAAGGCCGGGAATGATCCCGTCCCAGTCCTGCGCGACAACCTCGCATTCCACTTCCATACGCTTGCACAGCTCAAGCCCGATTTCCACGTCGAAACCGGCGATTTTTCCGTCCGCTTCGATATAGTTGAACGGGGGGTAGGCGCCCTCTGTCCCGAGCCGCAGCGACTGCGCCCACGCCGAAGTCGCCATCGAGGCGGCAATGGCGGTCGTCGCCAGCACCGCGGCCAGTTTGTTCTTGAGTTTCATCTAGTTTCCTCCTCTTGGTTCTTGATTGTAGTTATTTCGCCACTTGCGCGACAGGGTCGCCCACATGGCCGGTAAAGCGCCCATAAAGCTCGGCGAATCTGCTCAGTCGATCTTCGACGTCACTTCCAAGCTCCATGAACACGCTGTTGATCAGCAGATTGCAGAGGCTCGCCATCTGCGCCGTGGAATCCCAGAACTGGTTGAACTGGGTCGGCACAGCGAAAACTTCGTCCGCGACGTCATGGCCCCAATCGCAGAATGGATCGGTGACAAGGGTCACGGGAATACCGGTTGCCTGCGCTTCCTGGGCCAGAACCTTGGCGAGCCGGGAATACCGGCGCGCTTCGAAAATCAAGAGGCAAGAGTCCTTGCCAGAGGCCAGAACCTCGGCAAAATTACCGCCCGCCAGGTCGACCAGTGACACCCCGTCGCGCACATATTGCATCTGGTTCGCGAAGTACTGGGCAATACCTCGTTCTGTCTGAAAGCCTGCCACATGGATGTTATTCGCGCTGGCAAGCCGTTTGACCACCCGAGGCCATTCGGGCATGCGGGCGCATTCATAGACGCTCACCACTGCCGCGATTTCCAACTCCATCCCACGTGTCAGATGCGCGTCACCCGCCGCGGCGCTTTTCTGTAATTCCTTCAGCCGGTCGCTCATGAGCCAGGGATAGTCCGCGATATCACCCTTCAGGTGATCCTTGAGGTTCTTGAAGCTTGTATACCCGATGGAGCGGCAGAACCGCCCGACTGTCGCCTCGCTGACCCCGACCTTTTTCGCGATGCTTGCGGCTGTTTCGAATGGCAAATCCGCCAAGGCGCCGCTCATGTAGCTGGCAATCGCCTTATCCGCTTTCGTCCCCTCCTTCAGGGCATTGGACAGGCGGGTCTTTATTGGAAGTGACAAAGGCGGGCCTTTCGGAATCAAGTGGATAAGTAGCATAAGTAATGAAAGATATATTTCATATAGTCAACAATTTTATAGTTCTGTCATTTTGATTTTGTTATTCTGGCTTTCGCAAACAAGCAGATCATGTCGCCCATTTTAAAATCCGTGCCTGGCGCGAAACCACCGTTCTTGCGAGGCGCAAGGAACGGCCGGTCTGTTCCCTCCATTCCAAAGTCTCGACAATGCCCAATGACCTGTACAGGCGATCGTCAAATCGTGTTAACAGTGCAGCATTCGGTGCTTTGGGGTCGATCAGAATTACCGCTGCGGCGCGAACTCAGGCCCGGTCCGGTTGGCGAACGGCAAGCGCCGCCCGCCATCGTGGTTCAAATGTCGGTTTGCCCGGCGATGCTCAGCGCATCTTCATGTTCGACGGCAAGGTATCTGACAGGGCTGTCAAAACTAGTGTGTCCGAGCAGCAGTTGAACAGCTCTGAGATCTCCGGTCTTGCGGCAGATCTCCGCCGCCTTGGTCCGGCGTTGCGAATGTGTGCCGTATCCGCTGGGTTTCAGGCCGATAGCGGCCACCCAATCCCGTACAAGCCGGCCATTTTGGCGCATTGAGATATGTGGGCGGTCATGAAACCGGCTGGGCAACATGATACGGCAGCCGAGCATTTCAGGCGACATGATCCACGCGGCAATGGTATCCCGCGTGTTTTCAGAGAGTTCGAACTGAACGGGCCGCTGTGTTTCACTCCGAAACACGGAGACCCTTTTGCGAATGCAATAGTCCCTCACCAGGTCATTGACGGCCAGTTTCACCAGATCGCATTCGTGAATCTTACTATCAATCGCCACGTTGAACAGAGCAAGATCGCGCAGGTTGCGTGCCAGTTCGAGCCGCGCGCGGATCGCCCAGACCTGTTTTGGTAACAGAGGCCGTTTCTGGCCGATGATCCGCCCCTTGTTCCAGGCTCTTCGTTTCGTGGCGAGAGCGGGAAGTTGGACGCTTGGCATGGTTTGCTCTCCAATCTTTCCGCCACATCGGGTGGTTGTTCAATGCGGATACGTTGCAGAAGCGCCCTGCCATCGGGGCGGTCGGGCGCTGACCGGCGGCGCGCAAAGCGCGCCTTGACTCCGGGCATGGGTGCACATTTCTGAGGTCAGCTAAGTTGCGAGTCCTGTAGATTCACCCCTCCAGAATTTTCACACTATGCACGAATGACCGGAACCACCGCCGCGCTGCGTCATGGAATTCTGTGCAATTGCAGAATACTCTCCGCTGCGAGCGCACGCAGCGAGAAATCGGCATGTCGGCTGTGGGCTGATTCCGTTGAAAAACTCTTCCTTGATCGGGTCGCTGTCGACTGATTCAATTCACTCAACGAGCGGGAGGATTTTTGATGATGGGACCAAGGCAGGAGGCGCAAGCGGCCTTGTTCTACGAGTTCTCGTTGGAGGAGCATGTCCCCCAGGATCATTTGCTGCGGTCAATTGATCGGTATGTCGACCTAAGCAGCATCCGGGCACACCTTGCGGATTTCTACAGCCACACGGGTCGTCCATCAATCGATCCTGAACTGCTGATCCGGATGCTATTGGTTGGGTATTGCTTCGGCATTCGGTCAGAACGACGGCTCTGCGAGGAGGTGCACCTCAACCTGGCGTATCGTTGGTTTTGCCGCCTCGACCTAACGGATCGCATCCCGGACCATTCGACCTTTTCAAAGAACCGCCACGGTCGCTTCCGCGAGAGTGACTTGTTGCGCCACGTGTTTGAGACAACTGTCGCGCGTTGCATGGCCGAAGGGTTGGTTGGCGGTCAGGGCTTCGCTGTCGATGCCAGTCTGATTGTCGCGGATGTCCAGAAGCAAAACTCAAGCAATCCAGAAGATTGGGAGGCTTTGGAGATTTCCCTGGCAGATGCTCCGCGTGCCGTGCGCGAGTATCTCGATGTGCTCGACAATGAAGCCTTTGGTGCGGCAACTGAGGTGAAGCCGAAGTTCACAGCCCATGTCGACCCTGCAAGCCAATGGACGGCGGCCCGGAAAGGCCCCGCGTTCTTTGCCTATTCGGACAATTACCTGATCGACACGGATCACGGGATCATCGTCGATGTAGAGGCCAGCAGATCTGTCAAAACAGCCGAAGTGGGCGCATCACGCCGCATGATAGACCGGACCAGTGAACGCTTTGGACTGAAGCCAGACTGGATTGCGGCTGACACCGCCTACGGCTCTGCAGAGAACCTCGCATGGCTCGCGCTGGATCGACAAATCCTGCCGTTCATCCCTGTCTTTGACAAATCGAAACGCCAGGATGGAACGTGGTCGCGGTCAGACTTCACCTGGGATCCTGAGAGTGACAGGTATCTTTGTCCTGAAGGCAAAGAGCTGAAGCGTACCCGGCAATACCATAAAGACCCACGCAACAAGCAACCGCGAACGGGGCGTCGCAAATACCGCGCCAGCAAGATGGTTTGCAGTGTCTGCCCTGCAAAAGAAAAGTGCTGCCCGAAGGTCGATGCACGTTCCGTCACCCGCGAGCGGTTCGAGGAAGTCCGGGAATTTGCCCGCCAATGCACGGCCTCTGAGTTCAATCCAAAGGCTCAGGCACGCCGCAAGAAAGTCGAGATGCTCTTTGCCCACCTCAAACGCATTCTCGGTTTGGGGCGGCTCCGATTGCGAGGTCCATGCGGCGTTCAGGACGAGTTCACCCTCGCAGCCACCGCCCAAAACCTCCGGAAACTGGCCAAGCTCAAGCCACTGGCACCCGCCACCGGCTAAAGCGGTGAACGAGCCTTCAACGCACAAACGAGATCAAAGCGATCGCCCGCCAATGCGGGCAATCTCGGCCGACTTTGTCAACGGAATCGGCTCATTGCGGCCATTCTCCGCTTCGCGGCATCAGGGCGGTCCTACCTTTATCATATCGCCACTCACGGCCCAGACCTGCCATTGGCGTTGACAGCTCGCGCTGCACTGCAGCATTACAAGAGCGGACATTGGTTGGGAAGTTATACCCAACTTGCAAATTGGGCAGTAACTCCCAAATCTTAGTTGCCGACCTAGACGCGCCTGGATAAAATAGAACAAAATACAAACATTTCGAGCAGACACATGAGAGCTTTCATTTCTTACTCCCATCGAGATGTAGACGCACTTGACCGCCTGCATGTTCATCTTGCGAACCTTCAGCGGGAAGGTCGGATCGAAACATGGTACGACCGCGAAATCTTGGCGGGTGAGTTATTGGATGATGAAATCAGCGAAGAGCTAGAGGCGGCTGAGCTTTTTCTGTTGATGGTTAGC
Organism: Sulfitobacter mediterraneus; assembly: GCF_016801775.1. Taxonomy (NCBI): domain Bacteria; kingdom Pseudomonadati; phylum Pseudomonadota; class Alphaproteobacteria; order Rhodobacterales; family Roseobacteraceae; genus Sulfitobacter; species Sulfitobacter mediterraneus. The sequence continues at coordinate 84,435 of NZ_CP069005.1, forward strand.
CCCGACTTCATAGCATCCAACTATTGTGTCGAACGAGAGATGCAACGAGCCTTGGAGCGGCACGAAGCGGGCGCGGCACGGGTTGTCCCTATCATCGTCGAACCATGCGACTGGGCTGCAATGCCACAGCTCCGACGTTTGAAAGCAGTGCCGAAGGACGGTCTGCCGATCTCGGAATGGACGAACGCAAATACTGCATACCTAGATGTCATACAGGAAATTCGCCGGATAATCGATGCGGGTGTGTCGAATGCACTCGCTTCAACTGCTGATGAAAAACAGCCAGCGACGACACCACGAGCCGCCCCTCGCTACCGCGTTCAACGCGACTTCGACGAAATCGACCGCAGTGAATATCGCGACGCGGCGTTCACTGCGATCAAGGACTATTTCAAGCTGGCGATTGGTGAGATAGACGCGGTCGAGGGGCTGCGAGGCAGATTTGTAGACCGAGGCGCGAACTCCTTTGGCAGCACCGTTGTCAATCGTGGCCGGCAGCATGGAACGGCGCATATTACAGTGCACTGCCGTAACGCGGGGTTCGCGTTGGGTGACATCTATTTTTCATTCAATGAGAACGCAGCAGACAATACGGCAAACGGCGGCTTCAACGTCTCGTCCGACGAATACGAACAATTCCTAGTTGTGACTATGTCAATGTTTGGGAATGAGCCTAACCGGCTAAATCCTGAGCAAGCTGCAGAGTACTTGTGGAACCAGTTCATTGAGCAAGCAGGCATTAGTCATGCCTAAACTTGCTCGCTTTCGCTGCAACAATTGCGGTTACCGTTTCGAAACCGCAGTGCTTAGCAAGGACGAACAACGCGAAGCTCGCCGCGACAATCGCCCGACCAAAGCTGTACATTGTCCCGAGTGCCGCCGAACCGACATTCGAAAGGGTTGGGATTAGTGGAAATGCGAAAATCGAAATTTCAGGGCCATTCATGGTCATCCCAGTTGTCGCCCATGGGCCATTATTCTGAGAGAAAGAAATGCTGTCGCCAAGTGAATTCACAGTCGGAAAAGTCGGTACCGCAAAGCCGCTCAGCTTGATCCTGCCGACCTCAAAGTATGAGGAAACGTTGCTGGTTGGCCAACTCGATGACCTTCCGACGGCGGTGTTTCTTTCAGGGCAGCATAAATCGATGTTCTTAAAGACCGAAGGCAACGAAAGCTGGGGTGGACTGATTATTCCATCTGTACGAATTGAGATCGATGAGACTAGCTTCGTTGACGAATACTCCTCTGAAGCGCCAATGCTTTCTGTTACTAGGACCGACACAAAACTTGTTGTGGCGGCGAAAGCAGAAAGATCGTTCGGCCGTCAAATCCAAATCACCTTGCACGAAGGGCTGGTTTCATCGGGAGAGGCCAAGGCTAAGTTTGCGAATTGGCAGATTGTTCTTGGGGAGGGTCAAGACAAGCGTGTCTTGTGGACTGCGACATGATCCACGTCCCATTTGAACGTCGTTTTGCACTGCCATCAGAAGAGCGACTGCGCGACCCAGACTACATTTCTATCTGGGGCAGTTATGAGCACGGCTCCCTACGTTGGAGCGACCTCTATGCTCACCGCTGTGTCGTCGTCTTGGGTGAGGGGAAGTGCGGTAAGACCCATGAATTCAAACAGCAAAAGCAAGCGCTCCAGGATCAGGGACAAGCTGCGTTTTTTGTCCCACTTGAATTGCTTCAAGACGGAGAGTTTTTGGACTCAATCACCGCGAAAGAAGAGCAAGAATTTCAGCACTGGTTAGAGGCATCTGACGCAGAGGCAGTGTTCTTTTTGGACGCGGTCGACGAGTTGAAGTTGCGTAAGGGCACGCTGCGGCGTGCATTGCGAAAAATTCAGACTGCTGTCGGAGCGCAGACACACCGGGCGCGCTTCTTCATTTCATGTAGACCAAATGATTGGGCTGACGAGCTGGATTTTCAGGTTGTGACTGCTTTGGTTGCGCCGAGAGAAAGAGCCGCCGAGGTTACTGAAGCTCCAGCAGGTGAAGAAGTCTTCACGGCAATGATTGCACGAGATAGCGGCCCACCCCCTAGTGATGGGGAGGAGGGGGCCAGCGGCAGGGAGGAACCTGTAAAGGTTTTCGCGCTGTTGCCGTTATCTAGAAATGAGATCGTTGAATTTGCACGTCTTTACGCAGCAGATCACGCTGATGTCTTTGCCCAGCACTTGGAGGAAAAAGAGCTCTGGCATCTCTACCAATTGCCTGCAGACATCATGGCTGCGCTTGACCAGTTGGCGACGGAAGGACAACTCGGCAACCTTCAGGAACAATTGGTCTTTGGCATTGGCCAACGGCTTCGCGAAACCTCTGACAAAAAGCGCAATGATCTGAGCGTAAAAAAAGGCATGGAAGGGGCGGAGCGGATTGCGCTTGCGCTATTTCTAATGAAGCGCAGGTCAATCTACTTTGCAGCGCCTGGCGGTGACGCAGAGGGAGTCAGTGTAGCCGACATCCTGCCGGACTGGTCGCACGATGAGCAGGTCGAGTTGCTTGGCAAGTCCTTGTTTGACCCCACAGGCGTCGGTGCTGTGCGCTTTCATCATCGATCCACGCAGGAGTTCTTGGCCGCTCAACGCCTTCAGAAGTTACGTGAGCAAGGTCTTGCGACAAGCGACCTCCATCACCTGTTGTTCGCGAGCATCGGACAAGAGCGAGTGATAGTCCCAAGTATGGAACCTGTGGTGGCATGGTTGGCACTGTGGAACCCCGACGTTCTGACTGATGTGAAGGAGCGAAACCCTCTCTTACTGTTCCGCCAGGGAATCCCCGCGATTCTGAGCCTCGAACTGCGCGCGGAACTGTTACGCAGGTTCGTTGAGCAATATTCTGGTAGCGACTGGCGCAGGGTCGGCGTTGGGCACACTGAGCTGAAGCGCGTGTCGACACCGGAGCTGGCGCCGCTGGTGCAAGAGTTGTGGGACCAAGCCTATACAGGTCACGACACGCGAGAGCTGCTTCTCGAAATGGTGTACCTGACGCCAATGGCTGATTGCGCCGATTTGGCGTTTCAAGCGGCCTTCGACGAGAGCTTGGATTTCCACCATCGGACATACGCTGTCTGGGCAGTTCTTAGATGTGGAAGCAGTCAACAGAAACGCGAGATCGGGACTAGCATGGTGGCGGGCAATTGGCCCGAACGGGTTGTGCGCAATGCGCTGCCTGATCTGTTTCCTGAAGCACTTGAACTGGCAGAGTTTCTGGCTCTTGCAAGATCGCTGAACGAAGTACCGCGTTCCGTTCATGGCTTGGGCTATGCACTACTTCAGGCGATCAAGTCGGATGCCATGAGCGCAGAGCAAAGGGTCCAAATCAGGGACGACCTGGTCGACGCAATTTGGTTGAACCGCACCGAAGAAAGTCGCGTCTACCAAGCGCATTCAAGCTATGATCACTTCGTCGATCCCGTGATAGCGGCTTGCGATCTGACTCCACCTCAGTCCACCGAAGAAATCCCAGGTTGGGCATGGAGTGTTGCAGTGGCCTTTCACTTTGGAGAGCGCCGCGAAAGCATAGTCGCCAAAAAGGAAACCAAAAGGTTGCAAGAGGCATTGTCCGAGAGTGTTGCTTTGCGGGAAGGTTACTTTTGGGCGTGCTTCGACTTGGCAGAAGCTCTTGAAAAGCCCGAGAACGATTGGCATCGATTTGTACGATCCGACTATGGGCGGGTCCTACGACCTTTTACGGAGTTGGATTTCTCTTGGCTTCTTCGTGCACTTGCGAATGGAGCAATAGAGGACCGTCGCGGCGTAGCGTTCTATACGCTGAGCATGTTCGTCAGAGGCGGCGAAAACACCCAACTTGCGGTCGAAATAGCAGAGCTAATCTCCGACCGAGAGGACCTGCAAGAAGCATTTGAGCGGATGTTGAATCCTCCACCTCAAGAACCCGACGAGCACGAAATTGAACACCAAAATTGGCAGCGTGAACGTGAGATCGAAGAAGCTGAGCGGCAGGATGGTTGGAAAAAATGGCGGCAGGAGGTTCTTGCTGCTGAAGATCTAATGCTGGGGGAAGCAGACTGGGAAAACACGCTATACAACCTGCACAATGTCATGCAGCATACGGAACGCGACCACAATACGTGGGGGTATTGGGATGCACAGTTTGTTGAGACGGCGTTTTCTCCGGATTTTCTCGCCGGTGTAAGGGAAGGTCTCTCTGATTTCTGGCGACGCACCGACGTATCGCTGTTCAGTGAGCGCGCAGAAGAAGATCGGAATAGCTATTCAGCCGCCAGCCTTATGGCACTTGCTGCGCTCAAATGCGAGGCTGAGACCGCGAATTGGGCCGAAGTCCTTTCGCATGATGAAGCAGTAGGGGCGACGCGCATTTCAACATTGGAGCTGAACGGTTTCGGAGCCTTCCTTCCGCAGCTGGAAGCGGCCCACCCGCACGCCATCGAAGAAGTCATTGGTACTGAAATCAACCGACAGCTCGCAAACCTTACGGAGGTAGGACGTGCACCCATTTTGCATGACGCACTCCACCATGGCACACCATTCATGCGCGACATCGCAGCCGCAGCGGCTACAGATAGCCTACCGGCATTTGAGAATGCGCTGGAGCAGAATACCCAGACCGACCTCAAATATGCCTTCGAACTGATTGCTGGCAATGGCACGGATGAGGCCATTTCGAATGCCGTTGGAGCGATCCAAAATCATATCGACACATCCAACCAAATGACTGCTGAAAGCCAGCGGTTCTGGCTGAAAATGTTGACCCAACTGAGCCTAGAGCAAGGGTGCGAAGCGGTGCTGGCAGCGACCGCTGACTTATCAACGCAAGAGTCCCGAGAAGCTGCAATTTCAATATTTGCCGCGATCTTCGGTGATCGCCACTGGGGCGGGCAACCGAGTTTTGATAGGGTGGAGAATGGCCGTCGCCTCGAATTGTTGACCCTGCTGGTCATAAGAGCCTACCAAACGGTGCGCCCGCAAGAGGATCAGCACACCTTTACACCGAACACTCGCGACCACGCTGAGGAAGCACGCGGTTACCTACTGAGCACACTTGTTTCGACGCAGTCGCCGAGAACGCTGTCGGTGCTTTACGAATTGTCCGCAATGCCCGAATTCGCGCATCTGACAGACCGTTTGAAACAGATGGCTACAGAGTTGGCGGCGAACATATTGGAACCCGAGGCCATGAGTGGCTCGGTATTCCGAATATTCGACCAAGAGCGGAACTACCGCGCCTATGACGACCCATCTCTATTTGCGGTCATGAATCACAGGCTGGCAGACTTTGAACACCACTTGCTTAACGACGAGCAGACAACTGTAGCGACTTTGCGAAAGGTGGAAAGCGAAACAGAGCTACGTCAATTCCTTTCCTACTGGCTGACCCAAAACGCTCGAAGTGCATACAGTGTTACACAAGAAGCCGTTGCAATCGCTGAAAAACGAACAGATATCCGATTGCACGCAGCCGGTTTGGACCGATACGCTTCTGTAGAAGCGAAGTTGGATGACGCAAGACATCGATGGAGCGGAAGCCAACTGAGAGATGCTTTGATCGATCAACTCGTGGGGCGTTATCTTAACCATAAGCGATGTCGAGTTGGCTGTCTCTTAATCTGTATGCGCGAACCGCGGCAATGGGAGCATCCAGACACCGGCGAAAGAATGGATTTGCAAACGACGGTCGCCTGGTTGCAGAGCGTTGCCAACGCCATCATGGAAGAACGTTCTGAACTGCTGCTTTCGGTGAAAGGGATCAATTACTCAGTTACTGCGAACGAGTAGATATCTGTGCCGATCGAGGCGCTATTTGATGTATCCACGATTTCGATGATCAAAGTCCGCTTTGGAGCTTCCCGAGTGTCTCCGCTACAGAGCGGCGAATTCACACTTTCCGCCCATCACGTCGAATGCTTGGAAAAGCAATCCTTATAGTCGGCAGCGGCGTCGCCAGCACATCAACCTTAGGCTAAGCCCTGCGGCCTCCCCAGCTCGGCTTCGCGTGTCGCAGGGGAGAACGGCCCTTCGGTCCGTCGCGCATTCGGCCATGCGGCCTCACCGCGGCGTCGCACCCAGGCCCCCGGTTTGCCCGCCTCGCGAGCACGTCCCTCCCCGGCCGCTCCGCCGGATTGCGCTCTGGTCTGTTTTGGCCCGAGGCCAAAACGATCCCGCCGCTTCATCCGTCTTCCGCGTCCGGTCAGGCCGTTTGCCTGCTCGGGTCGGGCAAACCTACCGTCAAAACACACACACATGAGCGCGGAAGCATATCCTCCGGATGGCCCCCAAATCAGCCCGCGTCAAGGATCGCAAAACTTTTCGGCGAGGGCGGCGCCAGTGGTACAGGGCGGTCCCGTGCGTGAGCGCGCGCATGTGTCGGGTGCTGCGCGCGGAAAACTTTTGCGCCCGGCAAGCCGGCGGCTATGCCGTCCCTGACCCGGGCAGATTCGGAAACCAGACATTCGGCCATGCCCCCACACTCACGTGGTGGCTCTATAACCGAACACTGGAGACCAGACATGGCTTACGACACTGCAAACACCTACGAGACCATCGAACTTTTCGGACTGACCGAGAAGGACGCGCAGCTGCCGATCCCCGAGGATTACATCCTGACAGACCACATCATCCGCGAAAGCTTCGAGGCTTTGCTCGGGCCGCTGCGCGGGACCGGGCTTGAAGCAGAAATCGAACCGCTGGCCCATGGGCTCGCGACGATCCTGCAGCGCCGCAAGGTGGCACTCGGCAAGGAGGTCGACCGCACCGCGGACAAGATCGGCGCGCTGGCAAAATCCCACGACGGATCGGAGATCGCCGAGACCGCGCTCGAAGAGGCGCAGGCGCGCTTTGTGCAGCTGCGCGAGATCGTCAGCGCCATCGAGGTGATGAGCGAGGCGGCGGCGGAATGCTACGAGATCGAGACGGGTCACGCCTTCATCCCGGCGGCAGGCTCGCGGGCGAGTGTCCGGGCGCAAGAGACCGGGGCGGTCTTCGAGGCGCGGCAGCTCCTCGAGCAGCACGACCGCGAGACTGCCGAGAAATCCAAAGTCGAGGGGGTGCCCCTGATCGTCTCAGGCGCCACCGACTGGACCGATGTTGATGTGATCTTCAACACGCTCGACAAGGTTCGCGAACGGATCAAGCAGAACCGCAACCAGGAGATTTTCCTCTGCCACAAGGGTGGCAAGCACGGGGCGGAGATGATCGCGGCCCGGTGGGCCCGGGCACGCGGGGTCGCGCAAGCGCGCTTCGATCCGCGCTGGTCCGCGCACGGGCGGGCGGCCCCGTTCAAGTGCAACGACGAAATGCTGGACGACAAGTTCGCGGCGACGGGGGTTGTCCTCTTCGGCGGCAACGGGGTCGCGCTGAACCTCGGGCAGAAGGCGGAAGCGAAAGGCCTGACGGTCATGCGGGTTGCGGACCCGGCGAAGAAGGCGTCGCAGGATTGAAGAGAGAGGGTCGCCTTAGGGCGGCCCTTACGTCGTTTCTCATGGGTGTGGACGTTCTCCAAATCACTTTGCCTAGCAATTTCCTGTTTTGATAGGTATATGTATGCCAAGCAAAACTTGGAAATGATAGGTATGACCCCACTCAGCAGCATCGCGATGAGCGCCTATACCGACCTGGTGCGTCTTCTTAAGGACGACGCCTTGTTCGGTGTCGAAGGCAAGCCAACACTCAAAGAGCGCGGCGACAAGGCCTATTGGTACGCCGCGCGCCGTGTCGGCACCGAGATGCGCTTCATCTATATCGGCGAGGACAGTGACGAGACGCGTGCACGTATCAACCGGATTGAGGAGCTGCGCTCGACCGCCAAGGATCGGCAGGCGGAACGGTCTCGGCTTGTCCGCCTCTTGCGCGCCGAAGGCATGACCCCCACCGACCGGGCAACCGGGTCCATCCTGTCGGCCATGGCCGCAGTAGGGACATTCCGGTTGGGTGGCACCATCGTCGGAACCAATGCATTTCGCCTCTATGAAGGCGAGCTTGGTATCCGTCTGCCCATTGGCGGTATGGCCAATACTGGCGACATCGACATCGCGCAGTTCGAGAAGCTCAGCGTTGCGTTGCAGGATCAGGTCGACCCGGGTCTTGCCGAGACGTTCTCGGCGCTCAAATTCGATCCTCTGCCATCTCTTGACCAAGGCCGGACCTGGCGATGGGCCCAGGGCGGCAGTGGCCAGCTGGTCGAGTTCCTCACACCGGCGTTCGGAGATGAGACCATCCGTGATCTGCCAGCATTGGGCGTGAACGCCCAAGGATTGAACTATCTGAACTTCCTGATCGCTGAGCCGATCCACGCGGCGGCGATCTATAGATCCGGCGTTCTGGTGCAGGTGCCCCGCCCGGAGCGTTATGCAGTCCACAAACTGATCATTGCCGACCGGCGCCGCGATGGGGCAGGAAGCCTGAAATCCGCGAAGGACCGCGAGCAGGCGGCTTTCCTTATCGAAGCGATGGCCGAGGACCGGCCCGATGATCTGGCTCGGGCCTATGCCACCGCAATGGAGGTTGGGCCGCGCTGGCGGGAACACATCGGCAACTCGCTGAAGCGAATGCCTGATACCAGGGGGATGCTCGACAGCTTGGGCGCGTGATGGCCATAACCGGGTCGCCTTCGGGCGGTCCTTTCGTCAAATCTCATGGCGCGTGCGATCGGTCACACTTGATCTGCATCTCACGGCGTCCAGCACCGTCATCCCTCTACCCAGCCCGTCAGAGTTCGGCCCATCCGCATCGGTACGGGCTGGGGATGGTGCGCACCTAGCACATCGTCAGCAGCGCAAGACGCGAGGGGTCGAGACGTCGCACTTGAGGCTGAAGCCCTGCTCGACCCTCGGGTGGTGTCGCGGAACATCGCATCCACGCGGGCGGGCGTCATCAGCACCCCGGCCAGGTTCGGCAGGACGTGGACGCGGATGGTGGCGACTGCGTGATGGCACAGGTCAATCGGGTCCCTCCTTTTTGCTATGCATGTGGATCGCACGGGGTCGGCCCGTTCGTGCCCTCAGCTCACGCTTCGGCAAGCACAAATACGGTTTCCACGGCGGGGCCGCGGACCCTCCGCATTTGCGCTTGCGACCGGTCCTTTTGCCCCCGTGCTGGGTGATCCTCATCGCAATAAGGAGTAACCCAAATGACCAACCACTACGTCGCCACCGTTCCCGTCAAGTTCACCGATACCGATGGCCAGGAGCGCACCCGATTCCAACGCGTGGGCGCCATGTTCCGCAACACCCGCAACGGGGACGGCTCGGAGTTCTTCAGCCTCAAGCTCGACTTCCCGGTCGCGGTCTCGGAGCTGGTGATGTTCCCACCGAGCGCGAAAGATCCCCAGGACTAAATCCTCTGGCGAGGATGGGCCGCCCCAGGACGATCTTGGGGCGGCCCGATCCCTGTTCCAGGGATGCCGTGTCCGGCGGTCAGTTCGCCCGAGGTGACCTCCTCTTGGTGCCGGTCGCTGCGCGCGCAACGGACGATCGCCGCTCGGAATGATCAGGCCGCGACAGACCGGCCAGTCAGCCTCAAGGGGGCCATCCACAAAAACCTATCGGCCAGGGCCTCCCGGTTTTTGCGGCAGAGATTTGGCGGAGCCAAATCTGGCCCTCCTTGACCCTGCCTGTCCGCCCTGTCGGTGGGGTTTGCGCCCGCCCGCGGTTCCGTCCGAACACATGCGTGTTCGGCCAGACCTGCGGGCGGTGCTGGGGAAGGGGGCCTATTGGACAGGTGGGTCGCCCGGTGGCGAGGGGGCAGGCCCGCGTCCCTGCGGTCTGCGGGGGAAGCGGACACCAAGGCTGCCTGAGCCCGAATGCAACGTAAGTATATAATTGACAGCTTAGTATAATATCGTAAGGTGGGGGCAGCCTTGGTGGAAGGTGGCAGGAAATAGGGGGTCTTTCTTCCGCATGTCCCGAACAAAACGCCTGACAGAGACCGAGAAGATGCAGATCGTCCGCGAGGCCGCGGAAGGTGTGTCGACGTCTGAGCTGGCCGAGCGCTTCGAGGTCACATCGCGGGCCGTGCGATACATCTTGAAAGCCGATGCCGAGCGTCAAATGGATGCCGCGATCCCGGTCTCCGCAGTCAGTGTGAAGGTCACGGCTGCGGAGCTTGCGGCGCTCGACGAGGTGCTGGCCGAGGCCGGGATCGAGAGCCGGGCCGAGGGGCTGCGGCGGCTCATTCAGGCGGCGGGTGGGGTGTTTGTTCCGGACGCGCAGATGGCGGCCGAGATGGCGCGCTACCGCGCCTCGCTGCACGAGGTCGGCAATGGGGTAGCGCAAATTGCCAAGCAGATGACGCAGGCCAACCGGCAGGGGCAGGGGGCTGGTTCGGAGTTCACCGAATTGCGCTTTGCGCAGATGCGCGGGCTGGCGCGGTTCATCCTGGATTCTGCTGACGAGATCGATCTGCTCCTGCGCCGCCGTCGGGACGCCATGCAGCTCGAGGCCACGGCAGCCTTGAGGGAGTTTGCCCATGCGGCTGAATGATGCCGTCCATGCCGTCACGGGCGAGGTCTTTCGGGATGGCTGGAGCCGCGTCCGGGGCTCGATGCAGGGGCTGCACGTGGCCAAGCAGAGCCAGCTTGTGCGCGCGGCTGCAGGGCATCGGCCAGCGGTCTTCAAGGCGATCCGGGGCGGGGGTACGCATACCAAATCTCAGTTGATGAACCAGCTCGATTACCTCACCACCAAGTCCACCCATATCGTGGACAGTAGCGGATTTCTGGATGGCAAGGCGAAGCTCGAGGCGGGTGACATCAAGGATCTGACCGCGCGCTTTGCCAAGCGGTGGGATGCGGGCTTCAAGCCCAAGCTTGGGCAGACCACCCACTTGCTCATGTCCTTCCCCATCGGCACGCGCGGGGAGGATGTGCGCGACATCGCGACGGATGTGGCCGAGCGGTTCTTCCAGACCGATGAGGGGCATTTCGACTACATCATCGCGGTGCATGAGGACCGCGATCACCCGCATGCGCATCTGGTGCTGAACCGCCGGTCTCAGGAGGGCGAGTTCTTCTTTCTGGGGCGCAACCATCGGTTCAACTATGACGATTTCCGCCTCGCCATGGTCGAGGAGGCGGAGAAGTACGGCGTGCGCCTGGAAGCCACGCGGCGGGTGGATCGCGGGGTTGTGCATTACCCCGCCGCTACCCGCGAGGTTTATGCGGCGAAAGAAGAGGGTCGCGCGCCCCGCGAGCGGGAACGTGTGGGGGCCGACTTGACCCGGACGCTGGCGGAGATCGCCAATACCAGAACTGTCTATTATTCGCTTGCCGCGGAGGCTTCGCGTGAAGTCCGCGAGGATATTGCCGCAGCCCTCTTCCGCGCGGGCGAAGTGCTGGCGCATGGCGGACAGGTGGACCGAACAGGAGATGTGTATATGGCCGAGGATCAAAGCTTCGAGGATCTCAGAAGCCTCTATGCGGAGAAGCTCGCGCGGGTGCAGGGCATGATCGCAGAGAAGTCTGACGCGGAACGTCCCGTGCTGGAAAAACGCCTCATCGAGATCCAGACGCAGGTCCAGCACATGCAGCCTCTCGGTTTGCGATCATCCACGCTGTCAGAGACCCCCTCGGAAGGCGGGATCTATTCCGAGGCCAATATTGACGCCAGCCAGCGCGAGCGACTGGCCGAGCCCGACTTGAGATCGCGCATTGACGTAGCACTACGGGGCACCGGGATCAGCACATCGGAAGTGGTGGCCCGGATCGAGACGGGCGCCTCAAATGCAGCGCTCGAGCATCAATGGATCGCCAATGATCTCTCCAAAGTGGCCGAGGCGCGCGATTTGAACCTTGAACGCCGCGCCGATCTGGAACAGGCGCGCGACATTCTCAACGATTTGCATGTCGAACTTGGCACGATGCTGGAACAGGAGAAGGTGCTGCGCCGGGATGGTGTCATGGAAGCGGAAGCGGACAGCGAGCGGTTCCATTATCACCGGGACGCAGTCCGGGCGATGGAAGGGACAATCCGTCAGGAGATGCGCGCAGACGGCCTGACAGCGCAGCAGGTCGAGGACCGGGATTGGGAGGTTGTCTCGCGGGCAGAGCGCCGGATCGAGACGGAGCAACGCGCGTATCTCGAAGCACACCCAGACCTGCTCGCACGCCCAGGCGATGTGATCGACCGGTCTGAACCCTACAGGGAGACCATCACTGATGCGGCCCGCGCCAGCGAGATCACCCGCGAGGTCGACCGGATCATGGAGGGACGCGACGTCCGCACGCCCGTTGCAGATGCTGTCACGGATGACTTACGAGCGCGCTATCCGGACATGCCGTCCCATCTCGCCCGTGGGCTCGGCGCGACCTATGCAGCCGTCGTCGAGATACGCGACACGGAGGTCATCAATCAGGTCCGCCGCGAAACCGAGATGCGCGACGGGCTCGGGTCTGGCACGCGCGACGACATCCTCGCGACCCGCGGTGAAACTGCGCCGCAGTCTGACCATGCCGACCGCCTTGCAGACGAGATTACGCGTGTTCTGGAGCATGAGCGGGCGGGGGAGTTGTCCGCGCCCTTCGAGACCGAGGCGGAGCGGGACGCATTTCGCGACGAGATCGCGCGGGTGCTGGACGTGCGCCAACTCGACCGGCTCACATCCGGCGATGCCGATGCGCTGGAAAAGGTTCTCGAGGACCGCCTCGACCGGCTCTATGTCGCCAAGGTCTACCTGCAATCGGATGCAGCGACGGCCAACACGGAGGCCTTGCGTCAGGTGGTCGATGATCTTGCCGACACCGAATATGAAAAACACCGCACCACAGACGTGGATGGCGAGACCGAGCGGGGTCAGGTCCATTGAGCGCCGCCATGGGAAAAGCGCGGATCGCCACGGGCGTCCTGCTTGTGACGCTGGTGACCGGGGCCATGGGCTATACCATCGCCTCGGCGGTGCTGACCTACCAGGATCTTGGGTTTGGGGCCGAGATCGACTTTGCTTATATCGCGCAGAACTACATCACGATCCTCGATCGCCGCCCGGAGGACGCGCAACTTATTCACCTGATCGTCGGCAGCTTCGCCGCCGCCGGCCTGATGCTGAGCCTCGCCCTGTCGGGGTCCGCCCTCACACGCTTTGGCCAGACCCATTGGCAGAGCGCGCGCGAGATGAAGGCCAACGGGTTTTTCGGGGCGCCGGGGACCGGGTTCATCCTCGGCAAGCTGGGGCCGCCGGGCTCCCGCGCGAAGTACATCTGTTCGAAAGTCTTCCCGCACGCGCTGATCGTAGCCCCCACCGGGCGCGGCAAGACCACGGGCTTCGTCATTCCGAACCTACTGACCTGGCAAGGCTCTGCCGTGACGCTGGATGTGAAGGGCGAGTGTTTCAAAGCCACGGCCCGGCACCGCGCGGCCCAAGGCGACAAGGTCTATCGCTTTGCCCCTACCGATTGGGAGGGCAAGCGCACGCATCGCTACAACCCGCTTCTGCGTATCTTCGAGCTGAAAGACCCCGCGCGCCAGCAGATGGAATTGCAGCTTCTTGCGACGCTCTTCCTGCAGAGCGACAATGACCGGGTGCAGGGGCTGCTCAAGGGCGGGATCGATCTCTTCGTGGCAGCAGGCCTGCTGGCGTTCCAGCGCAAGCGCCCCACCTTGGGAGAAATCTACCGCATCGCGGCCTCCGGTGGAAACAAGCAGAAGGAGTATTTCGCGCGGGGCCACGAGGTGGACAACAGGGCCGCCAAGCTGATCTTCACGCGGCTGGCCTCGACCAACAACGATACGCTGACCTCTTACGTCTCGCTTCTGATGACCTCGGGGCTCGACCAATGGCAGAACCCGGCGATCGATGAGGCGACGGCGGTGTCGGACTTTGATTTCCGGACGATCCGCAAGAAACCCTTCTCGGTCTATCTGGTGGTCCAGCCACTGATGGTGAAGCCGCTCGCGCCGCTGATCCGGCTGTTTTTCTCCGATCTGCTCTCGGCCATGCAGGAAAAGGACCCCGGGCCGGATGAACCTTGGCCCGTGATGATCATGCTCGATGAGTTCAACCGTTTGGGCAAAATGCCTATCGTGGTTGAGAGCATTGAGACCCTGCGGACCTACCGCGGTCATCTGGCCGTGGTCACGCAAACGATCCCCGCCCTCGATGAAATCTATGGCGAGAACACCCGCCGTGCCCTGCAGGGCAACGCGGGCGTGAAGCTCTACCTAACGCCTTCGGATGAAAAAACCGTCGAGGAACTGAGCAAGGCGGTCGGCAAGACCACGAAGACCGTCATCACGCGATCCCAGTCCATCGGCAAGAACCCCTTTGAAGGGCGCAGCCAGTCGACCCGGACCGAAGAAAGCTCTCTCCTGCCCGAGGATGAGGCGCGCCGCCTACCGCTCGACGAAATCGTCATGGTCATCGATGCCCAGATGCCGGTCCGGGCAAAGCGGATCCAGTATTTTGACGACCGGCTGTTTAAGGCCATCCATGCAGCGCAGACGGGGGAGTTGCCGTTTCCGGAACCGGGGGGAGGGGGATCGCAAGGCACGCTGCCGTTGAGTATGCGGGCCATGCCGATGACACCGCCACTGGACGGGCCAGGCGGATCCGAGGCCGACGTTGAGGCCGCACGCCAGGCTGCTGATGGCCAATCGTCAGGGCAAACCGAGGTCGCCCCAAAGAAGACCGCGCCCGTCGTTCAAGCTGTTATCTCTGAGGAACAGCGACAGATGGAGATGGATTTTGGCAGCCAGGTTGCGGATGCCGAGACAGTGGGGGTGGATGATGAGGCGCAGATGCGCTCTGCCGTTGATGGCTTGGACGATATGGAAGCGATGCTGCGAGAGGGGGATGTCGAAAAGCTGGTTGCACGATAGCGTGGTGTGCATCGCCATCTTTCAGGGATGGGCGGAAACCGGACCTTCGCTGAGCTTGCAACATGGTTCCAATAAATGCTCAAAAGCTGCCGTTGTGTTGGGCCCCAAAAACTCGCCTTTTCATTCCTAGAATAGGATAACGGTAGGCACTATATTGTGTTGAAAGCGGCGCGGCGAAGGCAAGGTATAGGCAATGAGCGATGAAGACTCCGAAAATAAGAAACCCAGAGGTTTCGACATTTCCAAGTTAGGCGTGGAAATGAGCGATCAAGTCCGCGAAGCCGCTGACCAGAAACTACGCCGTAAGTTCAAAGACCTTTCATCTGGTTTGAGTGGCATCGGAGCGGCCCAGAAAGCAGCGCTTGGCTTAGGCGCATCTGGCGTCTTTGCAGATATGGCCAGCCAAGCAGAACGCCTAAACCGTATTGTGGACCCAATTGGTCTGCAAAACTTGACTATGGGTATAGACCGGGCGTCATTGGGGATACCGCGGTCCATTCTGGACAGCCTGCACATAGACAGCCCCTTTGGACGTTTGGCGGCTGATATGGAACGTCAGACGAAGATGTTTGACAGCCTGTCACTGGGCATTGATCGACAAATGGGACTAGTGCCCAGCATCTTGCGTGACTTCGAGTCCAGCTATGCTCTTGGGATCACACGGGCGCTAGACTTGCCACGCATTGGGGACACCTTTGCTGCGCTGGATATTGGCAGGTATGGGCGCATTTTCGACAACGCGAATGCCCTACGTGGTCTGGGCCTTGGCGTAGAGTTCGGGGACCGTTTCAGCACCCTTGCGACTAGTCTTACTGAGCAAATGCAGGCCCTTGGGCAGATCGGTAGCATCGCGGCTGCGGCCCAGATTGGACTTGGGCTATCCGGCAATATCGAAGAAATGCTTGCCCGCACCATCGCCGCGCAAGAGGCATTGGCAGGACAGGAACAAGCGCCGGTAGATGAAACGACACGGCAAAAACTTTCGCGTCAATTGCAGTTGCTGTGCAACATCATCACCATCCTGTCTTTCTTCATGATGGTGGCGCTCGAAGTAGAAGACCGGCTTTCAGACGATGAAGACGCGGCTATACGAGCGAACGCAGAGACTATGCAGAAAATGCAAAGCTCAATAGACGCGCTCACGTCTCAGCTACGGGAAGTGACTGCTACGCAAGAGGCCGCAACGGAACAAGATAGGGCAACTGACGCGGCTATCACAGACCTTCTACGCGAAATTGCCGATAGCCTTTCAGATCAAGAGGAATTGGAAGGGCCAGAAGCTGGCGCACATCCTCCCCCAGCGGATTAGGGGGCGGAGAGCCGTCATTCGCTGTGGATCGCATAAACGACTAAGATGAGCAGGAAGAGGACCTTGCCAAGCCATGTCCGTGAGCCGTATCAAATGGTAGGTTCGGTGGCCTTTGCTGTAATGCCTGCATCTGGTAAAGATAAATGCCCCAGCATTCGACAGTCGGAAGAACAACCATGAATTCCTCCGGCCAAAATCCACAATTCTTGACTATTTGCGGAAGACAAGTTTCCACTCGCATGAAGCTGTTAATTTCGGAGAGAACGTGTGCGCATTAAAAAAGTTCGGGTTCAAGGATTCCGCTTACTGCGTGACGTAGAGCTTATGCTCGAAGACACGGCGACGGTGGTAGTGGGTCGAAACAACAGCGGGAAGACGTCTCTCACTGACGTTTTTAGATGCTTCGGATCAGGCGGTTCATCTTTCAGGCTGCAAGATTTCTCGGCTGCGGATCGCACCAAGTTTGCCGCTGCAAGGAAAGCCAGGCTGGCGGGGGCAGCCCCTCAGGACGTGCTCGCCATGCTGCCAACGATTGCGATCACAATTACCATGAGCTACGATAAGGCAGCGCCCGACATAGGTCCGATGTCGTCCTTTATGATCGACCTCGATGCCAATTCGGATATTGCCATTGCGCATGTCATCTACGCGCCTCGATTATCGGCCCTATCGAGCCTCTTGGATTTCGAGGCCGACGCCGAAGCCTCTGAACCGAAGGTTGAGTTCTATCGCCACATCAAGGAAATACTCGGATCCGCGTATGAAATCGAAGTGTGGGCACTCGATCCGACCACCCCGAGCAATCGACGTCGCCTGAATGTGAACCATCTCAATGCGCTGATGAAGTGGGATCTGGTGCGGGCGCAAAGAACACTCGATCATTCTGGCCATGGCGACGCCGACGTCATAGGTAGCCTCTTAGGCAACCTCTACAAGACCGCCAAAGCCCCCACCGCCGCGGTGGCCGATCAGTTACTCGCCGCGCAGCTGAAGTCTTCGGTCGAGGGAATTGAACGCGGAGTCCAGGAAGATTTCGATGCAGTTCTAGCGGGCCTGCTGCCGGCGATGGACGTTCTCGGCTTTCCGGGGCCTAACGACACGACGTTGCGCCCAGAGACGGTCTTGAATGTCGAGGCCCTGCTCAACGATCACACAAAGGTCGTCTATGCCAGCAACGATGGGGTGCATCTACCCGAGGGCTATAACGGACTTGGTACCCGCAATCTCATTTATATGCTGCTTCAGTTACAGAGCTTTCACAAGGAATACAGGGCTCGGGAAACGCGGCCGAACACGCATCTAATTTTCATCGAAGAGCCCGAGGCTCACCTCCATCCGCAAATGCAGGAGGTTTTTATTGCCCAACTGCAAAAGGCTGTCGCCAAGTTATCTGAAGGATATCCCGATGAACCGGCGTGGAAGGTACAGTTCGTCATCACGACCCACTCGCCTCACGTCGCCAATGCTGCCACGTTTGAAGCGGTCCGCTACTTCCTCAACGCGGACCCGGTCGTCGCAGGCACTCGAGAGACGAAGGTCAAGGACTTCAAAAAGGGCATGGCGACCATCCCGGACCCAGATAAAGACTTCCTGCACCAATACATGACGCTCACGAAATGCGACCTTTACTTCGCCGACAAGGCGATCATGGTGGAGGGAACGACGGAGCGCATTCTCGTGCCGAAGTTATGCGACCTAGCGGACTTGAAGCTCCCGATTGAATACAAACTAGCCCGGCAGTACGTGACTACAATGGAAGTGGGTGGTGCATACGCCCACCTGTTCTATCCCCTGATCGACTTTCTGGAACTCAAAACGCTCGTCATAACCGACATAGACTCCGTCATTGGCGTCGCGGTGAAGACGAAGACTGGAAAGGACACCACCAAGTACAAAAAGTGTCTTGTAGTGGATGGCGAACGCACCAGCAATTCGGCCATCAGGCATTGGTTCGACACGACTTCCAGCCCTAACCCACCCCACATCAAGCCTTCAGATCTGCTTGCCAAGACGGACGAGGAGAAAACTTCAGGGGTCCGCCGGCTCGCGTATCAGATTCCGGAGGTGAAAGGGACAGACGTTTGTGCCCGTAGCTTCGAAGACGCCTTGGTACTAGCCAATCCCAAGCGTTTTGAACTCGAAGAAGATGAGAGCATGGCATCCGACGCATGGGAAATGGCCAAGGATATGGGGAAAGCGGATACCGCCCTGCAATTCGCTATCAGGGAAAAGGATTGGGTGGCGCCGCGTTACATCCGCGAAGGATTGGCCTGGCTGGCTGAGCCACCTCCACCGCCTTCCGAGCTGCCGCCGGTCCAACCGCCGGACACCGATAGCAAAGCTTCGGAAGCGGCGTCGTGACCAAATCAGTGGAAAATCCCGCCATCATCGCGGCGCAAGCGGCACAGGCCAAGGTCGACGCCTGCCTCGATGCAGGAAAGAGCTTCCGACTTGAGGCGGGCGCAGGCGCAGGCAAGACCTATTCACTTGTAGCCGCCCTCAAGAAGGTCATAGCAGAGCGGGGGCGTTCACTGGTTCAGGCCGGTCAACGCGTCGCGTGCATCACCTTTACCGAAGTCGCTCGTGACGAAATCGCCGTGGAAATCGAAGATCATCCGGCAATCTTGGTGGAAACGATCCATGCATTCTCTTGGGGCTTCATGGCTTCGTTCCAATCCGCTTTGCGGTCTTTGCTGCCGGAGCTGGAAAGGCGATCGGCGGCGATCATTGAAGCCGGTGGTATTGGCGAGAGGGCTGTGGTCTACGATTTGGGGTTCTTCCGGATCGAAGAAGACCAGATATCGCTCGCGCATGACGATATCCCGGCGCTTATGGCCAAGCTGCTGTCATTGGAGAAGTTCAAGCGTCTCCTCACGCAGCAGTTTCCCGTACTGTTCATCGACGAATACCAGGACACGGATCGCGACTTCATGAATGCGATCGACGAACAATTTTTCAAGGGCGACGGTGGTCCGATGGTTGGGTTGTTCGGCGATCACTGGCAAACGATCTATCGGAGCGAATACGAGCTCGCCCATTACTCTGTCGAGGCTATCGATAAGGGATCGAATTTTCGCTCGGCGCAACCCATCGTCAATGTTCTGAACCGACTGCGACCCGAATTGCCACAGGTCGTTAGCGACCCTGATCTGCCGGGCGAGGCACGCTTTTTCCACGCTAACGCCTACAATGGGGAGAGGACCAACTCTCCCCATTCCAAGAACGACTTACCGCCTGAAATGGCGAAAGCGGCCAGGATCAACCTGATGGCCCGCCTAGAAGCGGAAGGTTGGGTGCCGGAGAAAACCAAGGTTTTGATGCTGACCCACAGTGTTCTTGCTGCTGAACAGGGCTATCTGGATATTGCAGAGGTCTTCAAGGGGCGAAACGATCAATTTGTCAAAAAGGAGGACCCAGTCGTCAAGTTGCTGACCGAGGTCGTCGAGCCAATGTGTGCTGCTTATTCAGACGGCGACTACGGGAAAATGTTCGATATTTTCGGGGCTGGTCCAGCTATTCGAAGCCACGCAGACAAACTCGCCTGGCGCGCCGATATGGACCATCTTCTCAAACTGAGAGCCGATGGCACTATCGGTGAGGTAATTGATCACCTCAAGCAGACGAGCCGTCCGGCTCTCTCGTCGCGGATCGTCAAGAGAGAGGACGATCTTAAAGCGCTCCAAGGACAACCGATTCCCGAAGATATGGGGGCTCTGCAAAGGCATGCCAATCTGCGGGAAGTGCCCTATGTAGAAATCATCGAGGTCGCCAAGTTCGTCGAGGGCTTCACTCCATTCGCGACGCAGCACAGCGTCAAGGGTGCCGAGTTCGAGAACGTTCTGGTCGTCCTCGGAGGTGGATGGAACCATTACAATTGGCCTCAACTGCTTGAATTGCTGGAAACTAAAGGCCTAACCACAAAGAACACCAAAGCCTTCTATCGCTCCCGAAACCTGTTCTACGTGTCGATATCCCGGCCCATGAATCGCCTTGCCGTGCTCGCCACTCAGACCTTATCTGAAACCGCCTTGAAGGCCGTGGCGCATCTGTTTGGAGTCGAAGGCGTGGAGGAACTCCCGCTTGAACAATTGGCCTAGCCTCTTGTTTGCTCAGGGAAGGCATGCCGCCGATCCGAAGTGGTGCTATTGGCAATTTCAGAAGGCGGCTGGAATGGCCGAAATGAGGGCGCGAAAGTGCGCGAAGCAGACTTTGGCTTTGAGGTAGTCGAGCGGCGGCTCAGGGCCGTCACCGTCGTCCAAGTCGACCCAGTCTTGCCAGCTGCGCCAGCATTTTTGACCCCGAGTCTGCGGATCCTGTGCCTCCTGCGGAACCCGTCTGCCCCATCCCTTGCCGAACAGGCATCTGCTGCACAGCGAAGAACTGCCGCGCTCTGAGGGCTGCATATTCCGCACCGCTTGCCCCACCGATCAGGTAGCGATTGTAGGCCTGCTGGCTGCCCATTGCGGCGCGGGCAAAGCTGTAGCCGCCGCCGAGACCACCGGAGAGGGCGGGCATCATGATGTTTCCGGAGATCGCGCGGACGATGAAGGGCGTGGCAATGATGAAGCCCTTGGCCATGAGGACCATCATGAAGAAGGGGATGAGCGCGCCTATGTTTGAAGCCCCTTCCGGGTCGCCAAGCTCACCGATCAGAGCGGAAGAGACGCCAGTGATCGTTGCGAACACGCCGGCGACGACTATGGGGTAGAGTGCGAAGGAAACCAGTGCCGAAAGCCATCGCGCGAAATAATCTTTGGTCACTTCGAAGAGGGTCAGGAAGATCATCACCGGGGCAATCCCAATCAGGAGTGCGATCATCAGGCGGGATGCCACGAGAATGAAGGCGGCGAGCCCACCGAGGATCGAAAGTAACAGCACCCCGACAATGTCGAGCATGGCACCTGCCATCCAGTTCAGCTCTGATCCGGCTGCATTGAGGTAGTCGCCGAGTTCCGCGATCAGCCGGTCAAACTCTTCGGCAAAGGTCCCAGAGGGACCCGGGGTGCCGCCACCGACTGAGGCGACAAGCGCGCCCGCAATGCTGTCGATGCCGGCCAGGATGGCGGTGGAGAGGGCGTTGAACTGCACCCAGTTGGTCGCGAATATCCCGAGGAGGCCGATCTTGACTGCCAGCCAGAAGGCCGTGCGCCCGTCCATCGCCTTGTATTGGTAGATCATGTTCAGGAAGACGAGAATCACCACGAGCGTTGTTCCCAGGACGAGAAGCGTGCCGACCGTTGCCGCGACCGACCCGAACTGGGTTTCTGCTGCGGTGTCGAGATAGCCCTGGGAGGTTTCAACGAAATAAGTGACGACGCTCATAACGGGACTACCCTACCAATTGCCTGCAGCTTCGCAGATGGCTTTGGCGGCAGGGCGGACGGCGCTGGCGCGGCGGTTGTAGGCGTCCGAGGCCTGCAGCATTTCCCAGCGTTCGTCACTGGCGTGGCGCTCACGAAACGCCCCCTCGGCATCGTCCCAGGACGGGAACCGGATCTCGCAAGCGCAGCTGCCAGTCTCTACGATGCGTTCAAGATTTTGGGCTCGGTAGATGTCTTGAACCAGCACGCGCTGATAGGCTTGGCGCAGGGGGATCTCCTGCATCCACACGGGTTCAGCGGGCCGTTCTGGACAGACGTCGAAACTGCGCTCGAGGGTCGGCACGAGATTGCGCTCAGCGAAGCCGGGTGCCGACGTTAGGCCCAGGACCAGCGCAGTCAGTACGAGGGTACAGCCCGCCTGCCTCATGCCGTGGCTCTGGCGGGTGTGGTCTCGCGCTTCAGGAAGACAGTGTGTCCCACATTGGCGAATTCCGAGGAGCTGATCGACACGACCTCCCAGCCTTCGGCCCCCTTCACATTTAGGCTGGCCTGCATGTCGGCAAGACTGGTTTTGCGGGTCATGGGAAAGGACAGGATATCGTATTCAAAGGTTTTCATTGGGAAGCTCCGATCTCATTGTTGCCGGGGAGGTAGAATTCGGTGATCCCGCGTTTGCCATCATGGCGACCGGCCTGGATGATTACGTCGATGGAGTTCTCGATGTACTGGATCATGTCGGCATAGGTCATGGGGATCTCGGTCTTGAGTGCGGCGATGGCCAGACGCTGCACGGCAAGTTGCGGGGTTTCTGCGTGCAGCGTGGTCATTGAGCCGCCATGGCCAGTGTTGATCGCCTCGAGGAAGGTCATGGCCTCCTTGCCGCGCACCTCTCCGAGGATGATCCGGTCGGGGCGCATGCGCAACGTTGCGGTGAGCAGCACATCGGCGGTCTGGAACTCCGCATCGCGATTGGCGATGAGGGTCACGGCATTGGGCTGGGTCGGCAGAAGCTCGGCGGCTTCCTCGATGGTGACGATGCGTTCCTCGGATGGCACGTGCGAGAGGATCTTGCGCGCAGCCACGGTCTTGCCGGTGGAGGTGCCGCCAGAGACGATCATGTTAAGCTTGTTGTCGACGCAAAAGGCTAGCGCATCGTCGATCACGCCCGCGGCCACAACGTCGCGCAGTTCCCGCGTCTTCTCGAGACGCAGTTCTTCGAGCTTGCGTTCTTTGCCATAGAGAAAGTCGAGTGCGATCCCGTCGAGTGGCAGGCTTGAAAAGAACCGAAGGCTGATCGACATGGCGGTTAGCACTGCAGGTGGAGTGATGACCTGCGCCCGGATCGGTCGCCCCTTGTAGGTGATCGAGACCGAAACGATCGGGCGATCCTTGCTCATTGTCGTGTTGGCGGAAGAGGCGATCTGGTTGCCGAGGTCTTTGACTTCTGTTGCGGTCAGCCTCTGGTCCAGCTTTCGCATGAAGTGATCGCCCTGGAATTCTCCCCAGCAACTTCCGTCAGGATTGATGCAGATCTCGATGACATCGTCGCGGGTGGCGGCGGCGATCCTGTCGAGGGAGGTTTCGAGATAGCTCAGCGACATGGGCTCAGAAAATCTCCAGATCGCGGTCGACCATCACCGTGACGCGCGCGCCCTGGTCGACGTAGATGACGGGGCCGATTGAGAGGTAGTCGCCGATCACGCTGTCCGTGGCATCGGCCAGATCATCGCCCACGTCTTCGAGCACGTCCGCGGCGGTCTCATCCTGGACGTTTGCAGCAGCAGCGCTTGGCGCGGCGGAGATCAGCGATATCAACGCCGCTGAGCCGAAACGCTCATCGAAGCGCGTGTCGACAAAGCCGGTCACGCCGGAGCGGCCCAATTCGTCACCCCCGAAAGAGCTGATCTGGATCGTCTGGTTGTCGGGCAGGATGATCCGGTCCCAGGCGATGGTGACCCGGCGCTGCGCGATATCGACGCCAGAGCGATAGCGCCCGATGAGACGGGACCCGCGCGGGATCAGGAGACGAGAGCCGTCGACGCTGTAGACATCTTCGGAAACGACGGCACGGGTCTGGCCGGGTAGGGAACTGTCGAGGGCGGTTTCCATGACGGCCTGGATCATTGTACCCTGAATGATGGTGTTGGACGGGTTGGCGATGACTTCTGCCTGTGTCACCGAATTGGGCAGCGCGCCATTCAGAACGAAATCCGTCACTTCGCCAAAGGTGCGCTCGGTCAGCGCCGTCTCATTCGCACCGGACGTGCCGCCAAAGGCGATGGTGGGCGAGGTGATGCGGCGTTCCTGAAATGCACGTTCCTCGGCCGCGCGGCGCTCAAGTTCCGCGAGCCGTCGTGCTTCCTCCTCGCGGCGGAGCCGTTCTTCTTCCCGCGCGCGCAACTCGTCCTCGGTGGGTCCGATGGGTGCGGGGAGCGGGCGGTTGGCCTCGAGTTGGGCCAGTTCCAGATCCATGCGGAGTTGCTCAAGGCTGCGATCCCGCGCCGTGAGTTCGTCCTGGAATCGTTGCTGTGCGGCTTCCGAGGCGGCTTGGAGCGCAGCGATCTGAGCGGTCAGCGCGTCGATCGCCTCTGCGGCGGCCGTGTCTTCTTGGACCACCGGCTCAGGCGCGTTGCGCAATTCCTCGATCTGGGCCTGAAGGGCTGCGAGCTGTGCCAGAAGCTCCGCATTTGGTTCCACCGGTTCCGGCGCGAACAGAACGACTTCGGGCTCAGGCGGGGGCAGGGTTTCGATGGCGCCGAACCCGTCGCCTTCGTTTTGGAACACGTCCGGCGTGGCCGTGGGTAGGGCCTCCTCTTCCTCGGGTTGGGACAGGAGATAGAGCAGCGCTCCGCCAGCACCGATTATTAGAACAACGACCAAGGCCAGAAGTGGCGAGCGCCGCGGGGCAGGGGGCGAACCAGCGCCCTTGCCTTGTTCGAGGGCCGCGAGGCGTTTCTCGAGGTCTGTGTTTCCGGTATCGCTCATGAGCCTACCCCCGCAGGTGGTGTGGCCTCGATGCAGACCACCTCCTCTCCGATCCGCAGCACCCATTGTCGGTTCACTCCTGAAACCCGGATCACACCGTCCTCGGTGGCTTGCGTGTTGACCGTGCGCTCACGGCCATTGGCGTAACGAAAGATCGCTGGCACCGGTGCGTTCCGTGGGAACTCAAAATACGTGAACGTCCCGTCATCCCAGACGCGGGCAGGGGTAAACTCGGTCCGCGCGCTTGCACCGTAATTATAGTTCGGCGCTTGGGCTGCGATGGCACGTGTGGGGCGGCTGGTATCCTCGGGGTAGCGGAACTGGACCACGTAGAAGGTCGGACTGCGGGTCTCCTGGACGTTAAAGTAGTAGCTCCGCCGGTTCGTATAGACCGTCACGTTGGTATGGACACCGCGCGCGACGGGTTTGATCGCGAAGGCCTGACCGCCGGGTACGCCGTCGATCTCAAACCCTTCCGTGTCACCCGCGATGATCGAACGGATGCTTTCACCCTCGCCGAACTCGATGGTGGTGACATGGGTGAGCGAGACGCTGAGACGGTAGACCTGACCCTCCTGGTAGGTGGCCAAGCGCACTCGGCTGTCGTTGGGACCGCCACGCGGGATGGCTTCGGCAGAGGCGAGGCCGGGCAACAGGGCAATGACAAAAATAAGCGATCTTATAAACAACAACGTCAGTTCTCCAATCTGTCGGAGCGGATGGAATACTCGCGGACGGTGAAGCCGAATGGATTGGTCCAGACCTCATCGATGGAGCGGCGGGTCTCCGGGCGGAACTCGAAGAGAAGCGTCGCAGTGAAGAGGCCGGTCTGGACTCCGTTAATGGACGTCAGGCGCTTGCGCAGGCGGACCGTCGCGCGGTTGGTTCCGATCCGGTTGATGCTGAGGATTTCCACGTCGAGACGGGCATTGGGGCCATAGACCGTCGGCGGATAGTTCTCATTTGCGCTGTTCCAGATCTGGCGCAGCCCACTTTCGGCGGCCCCGTCCGAGCGGCGCAGGACGCTGCGGATGCGCAGATCGTTATCGAGCTGGTTGTAGACTTCGCGGTCAGTCACATAGCGGAATACTTCCGCCTCGATGATCGCCTGGTTCGCGGTCACCGAGGAAGCGCCCACCGAGGCTTCGGGGAGTGCAAAACCAGTGGCAGGATCATAGGGGACAACGACAGGCGGGGGATCGACATCGAGGATCGAGACAGCCGCGGCACTTAGACAGCCGATGATACCGAAGACAAGGCCCATCAGGCCAAGGCGTTGCCAGAGCCGTTCGCGGCGTAAGGCACCATAGACCAGTTCTTCCTCGATGATTTCTTGTTCAGTCGCCACCATTCATGCCCCCACTCGGCGTTTCGAAATAAGCTGAATCGGTTCTTCGCTGCCTCTCGCTGCGCTCGAACGCGAAAACCGATATTTCTTTTTGGGGATCAATTTCGAAACGCCTTAGTCTGCCCGGAGGTCCGGCAATGTGAAATCCATGAAGCGCTGCTCTTCGGCGATGGTGGCGGCATCGATCACGCCGCCGGTGCCGTCACCCACGGTTTGCACGGCTTCGAGTTGCCACATGGCGACAAGTGCGATGGCCAGTTCCGCCGTCACGCGCGTGTTGAGATCGATGCTTTCCTTGAGTTCGTCCATGTCGTCGATGAGCCCGACGAGCCGGTCGACGCGTTCCAGCGATTGTCCTGCGTCCTCATAGCTGTTCTGGGCCGCGGCCGAGACGAGCGCGCCGGTCGTGGCTTGTGTTGCCACGCGGTTGGCCCCGGGATTGCCGCTGGTGGCCATTTCCGAAAGCGTGTCATCGTCAAACCCGAGATCGGCCAAGACCCGATCCATTTGGGTTTCGATCTCGCCCGCGCCGGAACCGGAGAGGCCGGAGAAATCCCCGGTCTTGATGGCTTCGATGGTGGCGAGGATATCGCCGAACTCCTGGTCGAGCAGGCCGTTCAGCTCGTCCTCCATCTCGGTGCGGATGATTTCCGGCAGTTCGGCGAGGCGGGTGAGCGCCTCGTAGGTCCGTTGCAGCTCCGCGAGTTGGTCCGTGAGTGTCGCAAGCTGTTCGCGGAGCTGCGTCAGTTGCTCGTTTTGCAGGATCTCGTCTTCGATCATCTGCCGGAGCTGCTGGATGTTTTGCGCGATGTTCTGGGTGTCGACGACGGGTACACCTTGCGCCATGGCAGGGGACAGGGTGCCGAGATGCAGGCCGATCCCAAGCGTCGTGGCCAAGGCCGTTCTCATGAGTAAATGTCGCATCATTCAATCTCCCTGATCGTGAAGTCCATGAACGCGCCCTCGGCCAAGCGGGCGCTGGCCTGGGCCAATTCTTCGGCGCTCAGGACGCGGGTGCGGGCTGCCTGTAGCCGGATACGGGCGGCCACGAGACGCACGAGTTCGGCGCGCGCATAGGTGTTGAGCGCGACGCTATCCTGCACATCTTCGGTCGTGGAAATCCGCTCGACGATGTCCGCGATGCGCAGGGCGGCTTGCCTGATCGCGGCGGGCGCGTTGTTGCCATAATAGGCCGCGCCATGCCCGGTGAACGAGAGGTTGGCATTGGCCAGTAATGCGGGGTCGATCGTGCCGAGCGCTTCGATCCCGCCGATGCGGCTGAGGTAGAGATTGTAGCGTTCGGGGATGACCTGGACGTAGTGCTGGGTCTCGGCGAAAGGCGGGACGCCGCCATATTCGAAGACTCGGCCGGGTCCGGCGTTATAGGCCGCGAGCGCGTTGATGATATTGCCGTCGAAGGTGTTGAGCTGGGCCGCCAGGTACCGCGCGCCGCCATGCACCTGCAGGTAGGGGCTGTCATAATATTCCGGGTTGATCCCGAGATCGCTGGCCGTGCCGGGCATGATCTGGGTGAGGCCAAAGGCCCCGACAGGCGACCGCGCACCGATGGTGAAGCGGCTTTC
Source organism: Sulfitobacter mediterraneus (assembly GCF_016801775.1). Taxonomy (NCBI): domain Bacteria; kingdom Pseudomonadati; phylum Pseudomonadota; class Alphaproteobacteria; order Rhodobacterales; family Roseobacteraceae; genus Sulfitobacter; species Sulfitobacter mediterraneus. Next base: position 111,771 of record NZ_CP069005.1, read on the forward strand.
CTGCCAGATGAGCGCCTGCAACAACGCGCGCCATTGAACGGGGGAGAGGCCCGCGCGGCCCACGCCCGCGAAACCGCTGGTTTCCTGAGCGACGCGGATGATGAGTTGCTCAATGTTTTCGGCGGCATCCCCGAACATCTGTGCGCCGCCGGGATTGGGGTCGATCTCGGCATTGCCGTAGACCGTTTCGACGGAACGGGCTGGATCGCCGCTGCCGCTTTCCAGCCCGGAGACCATTGCCGGTAGGCCCTGACCGCCGAAGCTGGTCTGGGCATCGAGGATGCGCTGCAGGGTTGCGAGTTGCTCGCGTTCGATCTCGGCAATGAGCTCGCGCACGGACAGCTTGTCCGCCTGGATCGCAAGGTCGGTCTCGCGATCTCCGGTCTCGACGATATCGCGCGCGGTCAGCCCGCTGTCATCGGTCGGCACGCCTTGGGAAAGGGCGATGCCGGGCAGCAGGCAAAGCACGAGGATATGGGGCAGTTTAGACTTCAATGCCGCCCTCCGGCGCGCCGAGGGGCGTGAAGGTGCAATCAGGTGCTGTGGGTGCCGTCGAGGCGAGGAAGGTAAAGCAGTTGGCCTGTGGCTCCTGGTACTGGGCGCAGGAGGCCAACACACCAAGCGCAGAAAAGAACAAGAAGATACGGGTCATGAAAGCCTCCAGAAATCAGGGCGGTCGCGGTAATCGGCGCCGACGAGCGCTTCACCTTTTTCCATGCCGCCGAGGATGGTGAGATTTGGCCCGAGGGCGCTCAGATCGGCATCGACGACGATGGATCCCTGGTCGTCGCGGATGAGTGCAAGGCGGCTGTCGCTGCCGGTGTTGAGAAGCACATCGAGTTCCTTCTCATAGAGGTTCAGCATCGCGTAGTCGGCGGCATGGGCGCGGATGTTCGGGAGCAGGATCTGCGTCGGCACCGCCTCGACGATGGTCTTGCCGGTCCGGGTGCGTTCGAGCTGGCTCGCGTATTGCGTCATCATCACCGCGACGGTGTTCTGCTTGCGCGCGGTCACCAGCCAGTTCGACAGCCGCTCGGCGAAATACGCATTGTCGAGCGCCTTCCAGGCCTCGTCGATCACGATGATGGTGGGGCGGCGATCCTCGATCTCGCGCTCGACACGGCGGAAGAGATAGGAGAGGACGGCCATGCGTTCCTTCTCGGCTTCGCTGTCGAGAATGCCGGTGAGATCGAAACCCACCACATCGCCTTCGAGCGAGAAGGTGTCTTCCAACGTCTGGCCGAATATCCAGCCGTAGCGGCCTTCTTCCGTCCATTCGAGCAGGCGCTGGTGAAGATCGCCGCCATCATCGGTGGACACAAAGAGCGATGCAAAATCCCGCCAATTCCGCAGGGCCGGATTGGAGGCCTGCGCGTTCTGACGCACGACTTCCTGGATGCGGTTGGTCTGCGCGGGCGTCAGCGGCTTGTCGGTACGATAGAGCAGGGTGGCGAGCCAGTCCGAGAGCCAGGCGGTGCCGCGACTATCGGTTTCGGTCCAAAGAGGATTGAGCCCTGTGGGTTGCCCGGCTTTCAAAGATGCGTATCTCCCGCCATTGGCGCGGACCGCCATCTCCATACCGAGACGGTAGTCGAAGACGAAGATCCGCGCCCCTGCTCGACGGGCTTGCGTCATGAGAAAGGCCGATAGCACCGATTTGCCTGAGCCGGGCCGTCCCATGATCAGCGTATGCCCGCTGGTCGGTTCTTTCTCGGGACTACCTTGCTCGTGATAGGAAAAGCGGTAGGCGCTCTGCTCGGGCGTAGGCAGGTAGGTGATGACCTTACCCCAGGGCGTCCTCGAGGCAGGCTTACCAAGCTGCGTCCGATGAAACGCCGCGAAATCCGCGAAGTTGCGATTGGTGATCGCACTTGCGCGCACACGCTTGGGCTGGTTGCCCGGATGTTGGCTGAGGTAATGTGCTTTGGCGGCGACCCGCTCGCCGATCATCTTTACGCCTTCGGCGGCGGCGGCGTTGACGATCTCGGCGCTCAGTGTCTGCAATTCGTCCAGCGTTTCGCAGAAGATCGTCACCACCATGTGGTGCTCGCCGAAGCTCTGGCGCTTGGCCTCGAGATCATCGGCAGCAATGTCGAGCGCTTCCATGAGCGACAGGGCCGCGTCCTGCGAAGCCTGCATCTGGCGCTTTTGCCGCTTGATGCGACCCGCCATGAGGTTCGAATTGATCGGCGTGAAGGAGTGCGTGACGATCATGTCGACAGGCAGGTTCAGCATGTCGAACATGGTGCAGGAGGTGCCTTCCGAGTATTCCCCGATGGTGAAACTCTTGCCGTAGCGATGCCCCACCACGCCTTCGGAGAACTCGAAGTGATCGCCTTGGAACGTCACCCGGGTATTGGCGACATTGAAAGACAGGAAGCCGTAGGTGTTTGCCGGATAGAGCGGCAGTTCCGTTCCCGTGTTGAGCGCCCCCAGAAACCCGATCAACTCGCCGCTTTTGGCGGTTAGTACGCGCGGATTCAGCTCCGTCAAGCCTGACAGGAAGACACTCACGGCCTCGCCCAGACGGCGCAGGCGCTTCTCGGTTGCTTCCTTGAGGCGATCCGGCGCGCTGCGGTTCAGGAACGGCAGGACGCTTTTTGGAGGCGGGCGATGGATGATCGTAAGGGTGAGCGTCTTGTCGCGCAGCCCGCTGGTCTCTAGCTTCTTGCGCCAGAGCCGGTCGACTTCTCCCGCGAAACTGTCCTCGCGCAGCGGCTCGAGGTCCGGCGTGATCGCCTTCGAGACCTTATGGACGTAATAGCTGAACTCCGGCCCCAATTGCGCAATGATCCGGGCAAAGAGCGCGGTCACCTTGTCGAGATAGGCGTCATCGGTCGTATAGCTATTGACCCCGTCGAGCCGGATGCACTGGAAAAGCTCGTTGACCCGGGTCCGCACGGTCCGGTCATCGACGAGGCTCACATAGGGCAGCATGTGCGCGAGGCGGGTCTCGTGCGCGTACCAGTCCGGCGTCATCGTGCGGAGATCAAGCGCGGCTTCACGGGGCATAGCTGTCCCCGCCATGTATGGACCGGTTCCGCGTCGGCGGTGTCTCCTGCAGCGCCGTCATCATGACGTCGATGAAGCGCGGATCCCAATCGGCGGCCTTCCACAATACGGGGTAGAGCAGGGCGGCCATGCCCAGCACCGCGATGTGCTGCACCCAGACGAAGAGGAGCACCGATCCGAAGAGCCAGACCATTGCGTACATGATGGGCAGGCCCAGAAGCTTCGGCGGCCGCACGAGACCCAGAAAGAGGGGCGAGCGCTCAGCCACCGGCAAAGACCGCGGCAACGATGGTGGGAGCGGCGGCGACACCGGCGATGCCGACAAGCACCCAGAGGGCCTGGCGCAGATCGATGATGTTGAAAAACCAGCTCAAGAAAACGCCGAGAACAGCGAGCGTCGCGATGACGACGCCGAGCGGGCCGGTCAGGGCATCGACGATGCCCTGCAACAGGCTCTGGATCGGAGAGAGATCAATGCTCTGGGCGAGGGCGGGTTCGGCAATCAGCAGGAATAGCGCCAGTGAGGCGACGAATAGGTTTGAAATCTGTCTCATGAATTTGATCCTTCCAATCGGGCCACGACGGCCATGACACGGGCCACGTGGTTCTGGGTTTCTCGGTAGGGGGGAATGCCGCCGTACTGGCGCACTGCATCCGGGCCCGCGTTGTAGGCTGCGAGCGCGAGCCGCGGATCGCCAAACGTCTCCAGCATCATCGCGAGGTAGCGGGCGGACCCGTCGAGGTTTTGCAGCGGATCACGCGGGTCAACACCGAGATCACGCGCCGTCGCGGGCATCAATTGACCGAGGCCAATGGCACCAGCGCTCGAGACCGCATCCTGCCTGTAGGCGCTCTCGACTTCGATATTTGCACGGTAGAGGGTCAGCCAATCACGAACCGAGAGATCCGTGCGCCGCAGCCCGGGATGACCGGCGTAGCGAAGGGCGGTGGATTCGATGGCCGAGAGAACATCGGCGCGGGGCAGGGGAGCGGACCGCGCTAGGGATGCCATCTGGATTTCGTCTGGCCCAAGGTCAGTCTCGCCGAGGATAGCCAGGTCATCAGCAGAGGACCCCTGGCCGATGCCGTCATTGTAATTGCGGGCAAAGCTTTGCTGGGAGCGGGACGGGGTCAGAGAGCCATCGCTCTCCATGACCAGTACCATCTGCGCAGTGGCGGGACCCGCGAGATACCAGAAAAGGAGAAGGCTACTTGCTGCTGCCCTTGTCGGTCGCAGCCAGCTTGTGCGTCGTCCGCTGGCCTTCTTCGAGCGGGACATCGGCATGGGAGAAACCGATGCCGATAAGGAAGGAGACCACGCCCGTGATGGTTTTGAATTCGCGGATCTTGATGTCGTTGTAGGTCGTTCGGGTTCGGGCCGTGACCAGCAGCTTTTCCACACCCTCGTCAGAGACGACACGCATGATCCAGACCCCGTAATAGCTCGGGCCCTTCTTGTGTGCCGATTCCTGGCACAGGATTTCAGCGCTATAGCCACTTTCCACGAGTTCGCGGAAACGTGCTTCCGTAACCACATTTGGTGCTTCGATGTCCCAGTTCATGGCCCGGCTCACGCTTTCTTCAAACGCGCAACATCCGGGCATTCCCACTTGAAGCCCAGAGTTACGATAGTATATTATTAACTGCAAGGATATATTGCAGCGATACGGCTGTATCTCGGTTGCTCAAACTCTAGGCATGTCCATTGGCGTCTATCAAGGAAATAAGAGGTTCTAGAAACCTACGGTTGAGACGCTTCCTCGCTGCGCAAGTTTGGATACTCATTTTCCTCGTTGAGGAGGCAAACAGTGCAGGAAGCTGTCTCGCCCCGGTCCGGCCCTTCGTGCCAAGCGATTCGCAGGCCGCCCGGGATTATGCCGACATCATCCGACGGGACTTTGAGGTCTACATCGCGGACATTCAGGACTACTTTCGCTGCCTCGAGCAGGAGCGTGCGCGCGCCTTCGAAGAAGCCCGCGAAGTCAGTCAGGATTACGGTCGGTTTCTCGAACTGGTGGGGGATTGATGGGCCTCTGGGCATGCACCAGACTTGCACCCCTTGGAAACCAGACGCCGATAACATCCTCAAATATCTACTTTTTAGATAACGGATTTCATCCGCTAGCGACGTCACAAAAGGTATGTGACGCGTGGCGAAAACAATCAGAACAAATGGCCAGTTGGCGCTCGTCCGTGCGTTGGTTGATGCACGTCAGAATGCAGGTCTCAGCCAGCAGCAGTTGGCGGCGAAGCTCAATCGCCACCAGTCGTTTGTGGCACGTCTCGAAAGCGGCGAGCGTCGTATCGACGTCGTGGAGTTTACAGTTCTGGCGAGGGTCATTGGCTTTGACAAAAATGAAGTCCTGTCGATTGTCGAAGCTGCCACGGAGTCCGACCACAAGATTTGAAAACAACGAAATTTTGGGAGGCACCGCATTGGACGTCCCCACGTGAAGTGAGCTCCTTCAAGGAAGAGTAGCCAGCAAACATCCACCAATTGCGTCATGCTTTGCAGGCGAAGCCTGAGAACACGATGCCGCGATTGCAGCGCCAAAGTGCAGGAAGTCAGTAAACAGTGGACGATGATAAAGGTGAAGGCGTTGCGATCGCCAATCTGATCGGGACCGACGGGCGTAGCGTTGTTGGTTGGGTGTATCGCTGGAGTACGAGTGAGCTTGCGGTGATGTGGGGCGTCCATGGGTCCAAGCCGGTATCGGAAGCCCGGCCGGATCTGACTGAGGAACAGAAGCAGGAAATCGACTTCGACGGTTTGAAGCGGATCGGAAGCGGCGACAGCAAATAGGCTTCTCAGGTAGCCGCCAGTTCATATTGATGGATACGGTACGCCAGCATACCAGAAATTGGGGCCGCACGCGGCGAATGCGGACTCTGAGCCCAACCCGGTCATCGCCTTCTTTTGCTGCGTGTACAGCAGCACAAAAAATCACCGCAGATGCTCGGTCCAAAACGCCGCGCGGCAGCAGAGATCGCCGCCATTTGTCCATGGGGCAGCGAGAAATTCGACAGCAATTCACAGGCCGCGGACTTAGTTGCCATTTGACGATCAGTGTGTGAGCGATCGCTGATCGCATCGATATCTAGGCCACCTTTGCGAACGGTCCTGCCTTTCGCCATCAAATAGCGGGTGTCTTTCCCTTATGCGGCATTAGTAGGTTCTCAGCCCAAAGTTATGGATGCTGTGACCTGCACGAATTTCCTCAAACCGCAGCAAGCTAGCATTAGGTAGGACAATGCCGGTCTAATCGCGATCTTGTTTTTGTTTCAAACCAATTGGCCAAAGGCAAAGGGTTCCCAAAAAGCGTTTGCCCCCTGTCCGGCAGCGCCATTGGACCCAACGTCACATTGCACCACCAAATTTAGAAATTGAATTTTTATTCTAATTTTTGGTAAAACAGAGTCGGGCGCTTGAGGAGGCGCCAATGTTCGGCCTCGAGACTTATTCGGGCCATGGGAGGATAGACATGATAAAACCGCTCTTCAGAACCGCCGCTGCCGCCGTGCTTGCAGGTGCCCTGTTACCCGCCGCAAGCTTTGCACAGACAGAATTGAAGGTCGCCACACTGGCGCCGGAAGGCACGCCCTGGTACGATTTCATCGCCAAGTGGAAGGAAAACGTCGAAGCCGCGTCCAATGGCGAATTGCAGCTTACGATTTTTCCGAACGCCCAGCTTGGCAATGAGCTGGAAGTCTGGAACAAGGTTGCGCGCGGGCGCGTCGACATCGGGGTCTTTTCAGCTGCCCCCATGACCGAGAACGTGCCCGTCACGGCTCTGTTGAGCACTCCGTTCTTGTTTGAGAAATCCGAGACCATCTACTGCGTTCTGGACCGCGAATTACGTGAGGACCTAACCGCGATGATGTCGGACAAGTTCCAGGTCATCGACTGGGCCGAAAATGGTTGGGTGCAGGTCTACGCTCAGGATGATCTTTCGGATGTTGCCAATGCCGAGGGGTACAAGATCCGGGCCGCTCCGCATGCGATGTCTCGCACCCTGATGACCTCGATTGGGGCCAATGCTATTGAAATCCCTTATGCAGACACTCCGGCGGCATTGCAGACCGGGCTGGTCAAAGGGGGAGAGTCGATTGGCGTGTCCTATGTCGCCTTTGGCATCAACAAGGTTGCGCCGCACCTGACCGTCACCAGCCATTCGCACCAGTCAGGCGTTATCCTGATGGGTAAAAAGAACTGGGGTAAGTTGTCCGCAGAGCATCAAAAAATCCTCGGTGACGCCACTCCTGACTTGTCGATCCTGCGTCAGGGCATTGCCGGCATGGATGCCTATTTGCTGGGCCTGCATGAAAAGGCCGGAGGTGGCGTGCATCGTCTGACGCCAGAACAGCGTGCGGCGTGGAAGGCCAAGGTCGAGCCGAACTGGGCCTCGATGGTCGAAAGCATGGGACCAGAAGCACAGGCATTCTGGCCAAAAGTTCTGGAAGCCAAGAAAGCCTGCGGCGAGTAACCTCTACCCGAAGGGTGGCTGCATGATGCGTGGTCATCAAGAGGACAAGGTCTGGCGCCCTCTGGCGCCAGCGCGCCTAGCCCAGTCTGAACGCCCATTGGAGGTGACGTCATGACGATGAACAGACGCATTTTGACTCTGCTGTTTGTAACCGAAGCTGCCGTGGCGATTTCCGCCTATGTGGTGATTGCCGGGTTGCTTTTGGCCGATGTGCTGATGCGCGAACTGGCGGGAAGTTCGATTTGGGGCGCACAGCGCATTTCGGTGTACCTGATGATCGTGATCGGTTTTCTGGGGCTTGGTCTCGCGGCGTCAAAGGGACGGCACTTGCGTCCCCGCTTCATGGACGGGCTGTTTCCTGAACACATGTCCGCTACCGCTGACCGTATCGGCAGCTTTATCATGATGGTGATCTTTGCCGGGTTTGGCGCTGTCGCGATCGAGTTCCTGTTGGAAGCGATCGAGTACGGCGATGTGGCCCGCGTGGTACGTATCCCGCTGTGGTACATCCAGATCATTGTTCCTTATGCGTTTTTCTCAACGGCCCTGCGTTATGCGATATTCGCGGTGAGTCCTGATCTGCGCCCTGACGAGGCGCTTGAGTGATGCTGTGGATCGGACTGATAGTGTTGATCTTTGGTGCGCTTGCTCTGCGGGTGAACATCGCGGCCATTCTCCTAGTGGTAGGGGCCTATATCCATTTCTTCTGGGGCGACGCCGAGCTTACTTACATCCTCGAAGACATGTGGTCGGCCATCGACAAAGAGGTCCTGCTGTCGATCCCTCTGTTTCTGCTGTGCGGTTCGGTCATGGGCAAGGGTGCCATTGCCGAACGGCTGATCAACGTGATGCGGGCGCTCACCGCGCCGGTTCCAGGTGGCATGGCGCTGGCCACCATCCTGACCTGTGCAGTTTTCGCGGCGATTTCCGGCTCGTCTGCGGTGACGCTGATTGCTGTTGGCACCATCGCGTACCCCGCGCTGATCAATGACGGCTATTCCAAGAGCTTTGCGCTGGGTGCACTGGCAACCGGCGGGACCTTGGGTGTGGTGATCCCGCCGTCGATTCCAATGATCCTATATGGTATCGTCACCGAGACCTCGATTGTCGATCTGTTCACGGCAGGCATCCTGCCGGGGCTGTTCCTGACTACTCTTCTCGGCATCTACACGGTGATCGCAAATCGCCATGTCCGACGCGAAGCCTTTTCCCTGACCCACCTGATTTCCACGTTGCAACAGGGTGTGTGGTCCTTGCTGATGCCGGTGATCCTTCTGGGGGGCATCTATTCCGGTCACTTCTCGCCCACGGAGTCGGCGGCCGTGGCGCTGGCCTATGCGCTGATTGTTGAACGCTTTGTTCATCGCGAGCTGACCCTGCGCGACCTCTATGACACCGCGATTGACACTACCACCATGATGGGCGCGCTGTTTCCACTTTTGGCGATCGCGCTCAGCATCAACCTCCTTTTAACCACGCAACAGGTGCCCGGTGCGTTGACCGAATGGGTATCGTCCTATGTCTCGGACAAGACAACATTCTTGCTGATCATCAACGTGCTCTTGCTGTTGGTGGGCTGCATCATGGACATGGCCTCTGCCATTCTGGTTCTGGCGCCGATCCTGCTGCAGATGGGCGAGGCCTTTGGCATTGATCCAGTTCATCTGGGGGTCATCATGACCGTGAACCTGGAAATTGGACTGCTGACGCCTCCGGTCGGGCTGAATCTTATTATCGCCATGACGGCCTTTCGCGAACCTTTCGGTCTGATCATCCGCGGCGTGATCCCCTTTATCCTGATCATGCTGTTCGGGCTCCTGGTGATCGCCTTTGTGCCGCAGCTGTCGCTTATGCTGGTCGGATGACGGCATTTAACAGGAGCCCGCATGATTGACCCGTCTCGCATCAAACCGCCGCATATCACGCTGAGCAACTGGCGCGCACCGGAGCATATCCCATGGGCGCTGTCGCACTTCAGCTTTATGCCCACGGTGGATGTTGCTCGCGCTGGACAGGTGTCGCCGCTGCCTGCATCGCCACGCAATGACATTGAGGCCTTTCGTTTCGATCATGAGGGCCGGACCGGCACTTTGATCGACGCCCTCAGCGGCGATAGTGCTGATGGCTATATCGTTCTCAAGGATGGCAAGGTGCTATATGAAGGCTATTTCGGCGCCTTTCAAAGCCATGACAAACATCTTTGGGCCTCGACCACCAAATCGATCATCGGATCATTGTTCGGGGTGCTGATCGACCACTACGGTATCGACCCCGAGCAAACACCGGCAGACTATGTGCCCGCATTGGTCGGCAGCGCCTTTGCCCACTCCAGCCTGCGGCAAGTGTTGAACATGGTCTCGGCCCTCGATTTTTCCGAGGAATACGACGATATGGTGCCCGGATCCGTGCATCTGGAGTATTTCCGCAGGCTGGGGTTGGTGCCCGCCTGGGACCTGATGCAAATGGACCCGCGAAAAGACAGCACTCCGCGCGGCGCGCGCGGGTTTCTGCCGGCCTTTCGGCTGAACTCAGGGCTGACGCATGGAACGACCTTTGAATACCACTCGCCGAACGTGGATGTGATCGGCTGGGTGATCGAGGCGGTGACCGGACTGCCCCTGGCCGAGTTCATTCGCAAATACCTGTGGGCCAGACTGCAAACCGAACATGATGCGTTCCTGTGTGCCGACACCGAGTTCAACCCGATTGCCACGGGCGGTTTTAACTCCACCCTGCGCGACGCAGCCCGATTCGGGCTGATGGCGCTGAACGAAGGTCGGGTGGGCGACGATCAGGTCATTGGCGCAGACTGGATGGCCGACACATACGCGCTGCGCGATCAGGATCGTCTGGCATGGCAACGCAGCATCTTTGCGGACCCGACCGCAATCACCCATATGCCGGACTTTGGCGGCTATCGCAGTTTCTGGTGGATCTGCGATGCAGAGCAGGGTGAGCGCGCCGCGATCGGAATCTACGGCCAGATGATCTATGTAAACAAATCCACCAAAACCGTGATCGCAAGCTTTTCCAGCCCCGACTTTACCTCGAATGCGCGGCGGCCCTCTTTCAAACGTGTGTTACGAGGCAACCGGGCCTTGGCCGCAGCCCTGTGACAGACCCACTACCAAAAGGACGACGAAAATGACGAAACACTGGCTCAAGACCTATGACGCGGGCGTTCCGGAAACGATCAATGCCGATGCCTACCCGTCAATTGTGTCTTTGTTCGAGGACTCCGCAGCCAGATACGCCGATCTGGTGGCGTTTGAGTGTTTTGGACAAACCATGACCTATGCGCAGGTGGACCAGGCCAGCCGGGCCTTTGCCGCCTGGTTGCAAACAGAACTGGGTGTGCAAAAGGGCGACCGCATCGCTTTGATGTGTCCGAATATTTTTGCCTTTCCGGTGGCAATGCTGGGCATCCTGCGTTCCGGCGCCTGCCAGGTGAACGTCAACCCACTCTACACCCCGCGCGAGCTTGAGCATCAGCTGAATGACTCGGGTGCCGAAACCATCGTGATCTTCAGCGGATCGACCCCGGTTCTGGCCGAGATTGTCGCCAACACGCCGGTAAAACGGGTGATCTCGGTTGACCTTGGCGATGGGGCTGACCTGCCGATCCCGTCCCCCCAGGTGGATGCGCGGCTCAGCAACGTCACCCCGATGGCCGAGGCGCTGAGCCAGGGGGCAGGGAGGACCTATGCCGATGCCGGTCTTGGCGGCGAGGACCTGTTGTTCTTTCAATACACCGGCGGAACAACCGGCCCCTCCAAGGGCGCGGTACTGAAACATCGCAATGTGGTCGCCAACCTTGAGCAATACAAAGCCTTCCTGCCCGAGGCGTCGGTCCCGACCAAAGAGGTCATGGTCGGGGCCCTGCCGCTCTATCACATCTTCGGCCTGACGATTTCGCTGGCCTATATGTCCCTGGGCGGCCGGGTCGTGCTGATCCCGAACCCGCGCGACATTGACGCCTTTCTTGACGCTATCAAAAACGCCGGGATCACCGTGTTTCCCGCAGTGAACACGCTGTTTGCAGGTTTGGCGATGCATCCGGGCACCAAGGACGTGGACTTTTCCAAACTCAAGGTTTCGATCGGCGGCGGTGCGGCGATCATTGAAACGGTGTCTGACAATTGGAAGGCCCTGACCGGTCGCCCGATCACCGAAGGTTACGGTCTGTCCGAAACCGCCCCGCTGTTGTCGATTGTCCCCATGGGCGTGGGGAAATTCACAGGCTCTTGCGGATTGCCCGTGTCATCGACGGACATCAGGCTTTTGGATGAGGACGACAACGAGGTGGCCATTGGCGCACGTGGCGAGATTTGCGCCGCAGGACCGCAGGTGATGGCGGGCTACTGGAACAAACCCGAGGCCACCGCCGAGGCGTTCACCGCCGACGGGTTTTTTCGCACGGGCGACATCGGCGTGTTCGACGGGAATGGGTATCTGCGCATCGTCGACCGCAAGAAGGACATGATTATCGTCAGCGGCTTCAACGTCTTTCCCAATGAGATTGAGGCCGTGGTCACGGCGGTCGATGGGGTGGCCGAATGTGCTTGTGTCGGCGTGCCAGACGAAAAGACAGGCGAAGCCGTGAGCGTCTTTGTGGTCAGAAAACCGGGCGCTGAGGTCACTGATGAGGCCATCCTGACCCATTGTCGCAAGGAAATGACCGCCTACAAGGTGCCGCGCAGGATCACCTATGTCGATGAGTTGCCCAAGTCCGGCGTCGGCAAGATTCTGCGCCGTGAGCTGCGCAAAGCAAGCGCATGAAGGCGGTTGCCCCACATCCGGCATTGGCATATGCCGTCATGGCCCTTGGGGCGATAGGGCTGACGCTGGGGGACTTCTTTATCAAGAAATCCTCGATCGACGGTGTTTCGATTGCGGCCCTGCTTTTGTTTGCCTGGCCTCTGACCGCAGCAAGCTTGGTTTTGTTGGCAAAACTGCAGGGGGGGATCCGGCATCACCTCTATCCCCATGCGCCCCGCAAACTGTTGATCCGCGCTGGCCTGCTGCTGGTCATGTCGGTGCTGAACATCTCGTCACTGTCGCTCAATCCCTACGGGCAGCATGCCATGCTGTTCCAGTTGTCCCCGGCCTTTGCCTTGTTGATTGGCGTGACCTTTCTGGGAGAACGGCTGACAGCGCATGTGGTTCTGGTGTTGCTGGCCTGCCTTGTCGGGACATGGTTGATCCTGAACCCGGGGCTGGGAGGGATGGCAGTTACTTTGCTTTTGGCGGTTGCCGCGGCGATATCGAATGCCATGACAAACGTCTATATGGCGTCAAACCGCGCGGCGGCAACGCCGATCGGCTTTACCTTTTGGGCGGTGAACGGAGTTGTGCTTGTGGCCGCAGCGTACTGGATTCTGGCAGAGCGCACCCTGCCGCCGCTGTCTTCGCAACTCTGGATTCAACTAAGCGCGATGTGTGCGGTTTCAGGGATCGTGCTGGCCAGTCTGGCCATGCAACTTGCCGGCAGTGATATCGGCAGAGTAACCATCATGCTTTATACTCAGATGCCGGTCGCTTTGGGGCTGGGATGGCTTGCATTCTGTGAACGACCCACAATAGTGGCCATGCTGGGCGGCGTGCTGATTGTGCTCGCCGGTGCCTCCATTCCGCTCGTGGCGGTATACAAAACCGAAAGGACGACGGCATGAGAAAACCGGACACCGACAGCTATCGACCCACAAAACAGGCACGCAGCGCCCGGTCCGAGCAACTCTTGCTGGATGCCGCAGAAGCGCTTTTTGCCGAACACGGATTTCAGGGTACCAAGGTGACGGACATCATCGAACGATCGGGCTGTTCGATCGGAACCTTCTATCACCGGTTTGGCGACAAGGAAGGTTTGGCGCGTGTGCTCATCCATCGCTTTATCGAAGATGGCACGACCATGATCGACGCCCTGGACCTGAGCCGCTCAAAGTGCGGTGATCTGCCGGGAATGCTGCGTTATCTCGCCGGAGTTCTCTACGACACAATGACCGACAAGTTGGGCGTCTACAGGGCGTCGCAGCGGTTGAACTCGCTCGCCTCCAAAGGTGAGGTGAACACCGCCGTGCTGGTAGCCCCACTGGCAGCTCACGTTCTGGTCCATGCCGCCGATTACAGCGACGAGATCTCGGCCCCGGACGGTGAGGCAGCGTTGCGTCAGGCTCTGCAGCTTATTGTCATGATCACATGGCAGACTCGTTTGGGCGCCGGAACTCTGTTTCCAAAGGACAGGGGCCCACTCATTGAGATGATGGTCAAGTCCGCGATGGGGCTGTTGAAAGAGGACGCCAAGAGATGAACGAGATCACGGTCTTCACCGCCAAACGTGTCCACACGATGAGCGACAGCGCGCCAACCGCGACGGCTGTGGCGGTGCGTGACGGCATTATTCTCGAAGCGGGCACGCTGGAGAGCCTCGCGCCCTGGCTCGAGGCGCATCCTCACAGGATCGACACCCGTTTTGCCGACAAGATCATGATGCCGGGGTTCATTGATCCGCATCTGCACCCCTTTATTGGCGCCGTCCTGTTGCCGACCGCCTTTGTCACCGCGTTCGAATGGAAAGTGCCTGGGCAGGATGTTCCGGCAACACGCGGCCACGCAGAATACCTTGAGGCTGTGCGCGCGGCGGTGGCCAGGGACGATGGCTCAAAACCAATTTTCGTCACTTGGGGCTATCATCAGATCTGGCACGGAGATGTCACGCGCGAAGAGTTGAATGACATCTCGGCTGACAGGGCAATATTGGTCTGGCACCGGTCGTTTCACGAGATCATTCTGAACGACGCCGCCATCGACCGTCTCGGGATCGACCGTCAGATGATGCAGGATCACCCGCAGATCAACGCCGAAACGGGGCGGTTTTCCGAAACCGGGGCCATGGTGGCCATTGATGGGTTGAAACCCATCCTGTTTTCGCCCGACTGGTTTGGAGCCGGGCTCTTCAGGCTGCATGAGGTGCTGCATGCGGGAGGCCATACAACTGTGGCGGATATGGCCTGGGGCATGTTCGACTACGAGATGGAATGGGCGGCCTGCGTTCAGTCGATGGAGGTCGCAAATCCCCCCTATCGCGTGATGATGGTGCCGCGTGGTTTGCCCGAACCGGAATTGATGGGCAATCCCGAAGATGCCTTTGCCCGGGTCGATGCGCTCACTGATCGCGGCACGGACCGGCTGTTCTTTGATCGCCATGTCAAATTCTTCACCGATGGCGCGTTCTTTTCAGAGCTGATGCAGTTGACTGATCCGGGCTATATCGACGGCCATCACGGAGAATGGCTGACCGCGCCGGATCAGTTCGAGGCCATCGCGCGCCCCTATTGGAATGCGGGCTATCGCATCCATGTGCATTGCACAGGCGATCTGGGGGTAGAACTGGCGCTGGACGTGCTGGACAAGCTCCAGTTCGAGCGCCCGCGCGTCGATCACCGCTTTACGATCGAGCATTTCGGGGTTTCAACCGAAGATCAGGTCCGCCGGATCAAGGCTCTGGGGGCGATTGTCTCGGCCAACGTCTATTATCTGCACGAGCTGGGCGAGGCCTATTGGCGCAAGTCCATAGGCCACGAACGGGCTAGCCAGATGGCGCGGCTGGGGTCTTTGGCGCGTGCAGGCGTGCCCTTTGGCCTGCATTCCGATTTCACCATGGCTCCGGCGCATCCGCTGACCAGCGTCTGGGTAGCGGTGAACCGCTTTGCGGAATCCGGCGCGGTCCTGGGTGAAAATGAGCGGGTCAGCGTGCATCAGGCACTGCGGGCGATCACCATAGATGCGGCCTGGGTGATGGGCCAGGAAAACATGATCGGGTCCATCCAATCTGGAAAAAAGGCAGACTTCACAGTGCTGGACGAAGACCCTTACGGGGTTGATACTGCGCGGCTCAAGGACATTGCAATCCATGCCACCGTGTTTGAGGGGGTCGCGCACCTACTGGACAAATGACAATACCGACCATCCTAGTTTCAGGCTATCTGGGCGCCGGAAAAACCACGCTGATCAACGCATTTCTACACGATCCACAAGGACTTAGGGCAACGGTTCTGGTGAACGATTTTGGTGCCGTGAACCTTGACGCCGATCTGATTGAGAATGCTGATGGGAACACCATTGCTTTAACCAATGGATGCGCGTGCTGCGCCATCGGTGACGATCTGCTCTCCGCCGCGCGACAAGTGGTTGAAAGCCCCGAGGCGGCGCGGCCTGATCTGGTTGTCGTGGAGGCAAGCGGTGTTGCCGAACCAGCCCGTATGGCGATGCTCTTGCGCGGAGTAGCGGGACTTGCCCCAGCGGCGATTCTGACGTTGGTCAACGGATCGACAGCCACCCGGAACGCGAAGGATAAATTCGTCGGCCGCTTGTTTGTATCGCAGATTAACAATGCACATTTTGTTGCGGTGAACCGCACCATGGGGCACGAAAAGGTGGTCAGCACACTCGTGGCACAACATGGGCTCTTTGCCGTTCAAGTAACAACGCTGATGGATGCCGTGAATGCCCAGTTGGCACTTTCCAGAACACGTGCCGGGGTGGCAACGGAGCCCCCCGAGTTTTTCAGTCGCGTAATTGACCTGCCAAATCCCGTGTCAGAGGCCGCGGTGGTGACATGGTGTGAGAACCTGCCTGACCATATCCATCGGGTAAAAGGACTTATGCAAACCACCAGCGGTCTGCGAAAACTTGACTATTGTCAGGGCAAATTCACTCTGGTTCCCGCTGGGGCGAGGCTGAAATCCGTCCCCCAGCGGATTGTTCTGATCGGAACGCAAAAGATAGACACTTTACAAGATTTCATTACCTCGTGAGCTTCTCGGGCGACGGGCGCGGCAAGAGGGTAACTCAATTTTCAAGTTAGTTGTGGCCCGAGTCTGTTCATTTTAAGAATTTGGACTGAGGTTTTTTGGACATTTTTGCCCGATAGTCACTCGATCCAATTCGTTCCACAAGTTTCTAACGCCTGTTGCGAGACACCACTTTAGTCGTACTCAAGGGTTCAATCGATACTTTGTCCGTGTCTCGAAGGTCTATGCAGCCGGCAGTGAAAGCTGTGTATTGGTTTGCGCCGCAGCGGCGACCAAGAACGACTGCTTCGGTGACCCACGCCGCATCGCAACGAAAAGTGCGCCGCGGCTGCGAAGTCCTGCTGCGTCAGCAAAGTTCTCAAATCCAATGTCGACTTTGTCCGCTCAGCTGACCTTGGCATCGACAGTAGCGAACGACCGGTGATTGAGTAACTCCGAGCACTTAGGTCAGCACGGATGAATGCCAACGCTGTCTTTGACGGCGCTAGTAGTTCACCTGCTCAAAACCGTAGTTGCCTTCATAGTCACGCCAGTCGACAAATACTGAGCGGTGATAGATGCCGGGGCAATTTTGCCCCCATCTTTCGAGACCAATTTGAGCGGTGGGGAGGGCGGTGATGGAAGTTCTTTGCCAAGCGAACTCACCTTGCGTTCCATATGTGCCAAGAACAACGTTGGCGCTACGTTCGCAATCTCCTTCGCTTCCAGCCTGGTATTGTCTTGCGTACTGGATATTAAAGACGCGAATAGACCGCACGAAATTGAACTCAGGACCGCTGATATCGATGTCCGCGCGATCTTGAACAAGCCGGAGGGCTCTATCGGCGAGTACGAAGTCATTAGGGGCATCTGGAGTGCGCAAAGCAGCCTCAATCGGGGTAGCGACATCTTGCGCTGGAAAAGACTGTCGCGGTTCAGTGCGGTTGTTCTGTAAGAACGCTTCAAAGATGCGGTTTACACTGTTTGGTGCTGGAGCGGTCTCATAGGACGCACCCATTGGACAGCGCCAAATTTGGAGCGGCGGCTCCACTGGCCAGGGCGTAATCCGCCGGATGAATTCGGCGCGAGCCCGAGCACAAGGGACAGAAGCGGGCCAGCCACCAGAGAGACACAAGAGGATTGCGCAATCGATCGGGTATGTCTGCGCGCGGGCGGGTACCGGCAGCGAAACGCCTGTCACACTTAAAGCAACTGCGACCGAGGGGAGGAGCTTCTTGAGTAGATGACGCATGCTGAGGACCCTCTGTGACTGGCTTCAGCATACATACGAAAATATACTATCGCAACATCAAGTATAATGTCGCATAATGAAGTTTATGTGAATAAATGATGGTCGCAGAGAAAGTCGACTGTTGTCTCCCGACATGCCAACCTGCTCACATGCAACGGTTCTTCTCAACCAAAATGCCGGGCGTGCAATTTGTAATGAACGTCTTGGTCTTCAGCCTGATCGGTCTCCTGCCGGTCTTGCTCGTTTATGTCATGCGTGCGCCTGGATTTGCTTCGGCGTTGATGGACGGTGGACCGGCGCTATCACGATTTTTCAGGCAGGTTCTGACGAATGGGCTGCCGGTCATCTTTATCGTCAACTACGTCGGTTTCTTTCTGTTTGCGGTGTTGAATGCCAAGGACGCCAATGGCCGTGATCCGGCGTCGTACATTCTCCTCGATCTTGTAATCCGCGTCGCTCTCTTTCTCGTTCTCCACGCCTTCATATATGTGCTCTCCGCCAGTTGGTTCGGCTCATTTGGAGGTAGTCGGGCCACGGCTCTGTCAGTGGTTGCGCCCACACTGGCGCGGTCCGCACACTTTGAAAATATTTCCGGGGTCTACCTGTATGCTACGCTGGTAAGTGCGCTGCCGCTCTATGTCACCGCGGCGGAAGACTCACTGATCCTGAGACCATTCGTCAGACTTTTGCCGAAAAAAGCGGGGGCTGTTGTGGTTGCTTTGTTTGCCTTCCTTTTGACAGTTCTGTGCCTGACGCTCACTGCGAGTGTAATGGCGCGTCTTCATGGCTAGGTCAGCGTGTGATTTTCACGTGGCCGATAAGCGTGCGCTGCTTTGGCCAATGCCATGATCCAGAGCCCTGCTAGAACGAAACTCCAAAGCGCATTCCAACTCGCCATAGATAGATTCAGGAATTCCCACGCGACTTCGTCACACATCACCAAGTTTGATGGTGAGGATGACGCGGAGGGCAAAAGGTCCGCACCTGACAAGTTCGATATATCGAGACCAGAGCCTGTGCACGCTGTCGGACCTTCCCACCAATCCCGTTCGACGCCGGTGTGGAAAATCCCGATGCCCGCTGTCGTGAGGGCCGCGGCAGCACCTGCCATCAAGAGCAGCAAGATGGGCAAACCAACCATCAGAAGCGCGCCAATAACGATGGCAATGGCGTGAGGATACCGCTGCCAGATGCACATCGCGCAGGGCGCATATCCGAGCGCCTGAAAGATGAATGCGGCGAGCAAGAGCACAGCCGATCCACCTGCAGCGAGCATCCCGAGTTGTTTTTCTGTCACTTGTACCTCATAGAGTCAGACTGGTTGAGTACCAGGGGTACGTCGTGAGTTTCCCAAGCCTAGTAGTGAACACAGGTGCCCAATTCACTACTCGCCGGTCAGTAGCTTCTTTCGAGCGGTGTAGTCCTCTGCGTCAATTTCGCCCTTGGGCAAGCGCAGATCGAGTTCGCTCATCGCATCGGACTTTTCAGCCTTTGTCGCTCCTCCATCCATGTTGCGAATAAACCAAACGACACCGGCAACAACCAATCCCAAAACGATGATCCAAAGGATTGGACCAAACATCATCCCCATCCCGTATCCCCAGCCCGACATGTGGCCATAGTCATCTGGATCGGCCACGGCAGGTGTCGCAAAGAGCGCTGCAATTATTCCCAATCGATACATGTCCACCTCTTTGTCCGATCGTTATCCCTATCCGGTGATACTTTGATACTTTGATACTCGCTCAACATCCTGTTTTCACGACCGGAAATGTATCAGTTTGTAGAGTTGACCTTTTATCAGACGTCGCAGTACGACCGAAAGGTAACGAGGTCAGATCAGGCATCAGATGGATTCCAAGAAACGGTCAACGCTTTTGACGATCGGTGTGATCATCGCAGGGTACGCCGCCCTGCGCACAGTCCCCTCTTTGCTGCCGGAAAAACTGGAATTGCAGGCGCTCGATAGACCAGAAGGATTTCGCAAGTTCGTTGCGGGTGAGACGTCAGGCGGCTTCGATCCTTTTTTTGGCTTGGGCACGGCGGACAGCACCGAAGTGGCGGCGCAGAAAGCCGCGGCCTTGGAGCGCGTCTCCGAGAATATTTGTTCGGCCCTTTACGGTGGTCTGACTCCCACGCCTACCCAAGTCCCGATGGCGTCGTTCTCGGACTACTATTGCCCCTTTTGCCGGGTGCAAACCAAACGATTGGCCGACATGACGAGCGAGATGCCAGACAAGATCGCAGTGGCGTGGCATGAATTGCCGCTCCTCGGCGACAGCTCAAATCTTGCGGCCAAGGCAGCTCTGGCGGCGAAACGGCAAGACGCGTACGTCGCTTTCCACGAACGTTTGATGACAACGCCATTCCAAGCGTCGCCGGAATACCTTGCCCGCCTCTCCGATGACATCGGCGTCGATAGCAAGAAATTGATCACCGACATGGGGAGTGCCGAGATCACGCGCGAGCTGGAAGACAGTGCAGCGCTTGCACGCGTGTTCGCCTTTGTCGGCACGCCGGCCCTCGTGATCGGCCGTACTGTCGTCCAAGGTCAGATCAGCGACAGAACGGTTCGCGAGATCATCGAGTTGGAGCGCGAAGAGGGTTGGCGAGATGTCGGTACGGCTGCATAGGCTGCAAGGCACGCCCCGGGAAGTCTTGGCATTTCTCGTCAATCGACTGTGGAGGAAGTATGGATAGGCGGTGCTTCATCCTGCTTGCATCGACGTGGGTCATGGGGCCTCAGGTCGTTGCGGCCGCAACGCGCGAAATCTGGTCGGCTGCTAAGACGGCCGACGCATTGGCGCAGGACAAGATTTCCCTGATTGATGTTCGATCGCGCCCTGAATGGGTGGAAACGGGCGTCGCAAAAGACGCATGGCCCATCAGTATGCACGAACCCGGGTTCGAGCAGCGCTTGTTCCCCGCACGTGATTTTTCAGGCGAGAAACCCATTGCGCTGATTTGTGCCACCGGTGGGCGCAGCGGCCGTCTTTTGAGCGTCTTGAAACGAGCCGGCTACACGGGCTTCATCGATGTGTCGGAAGGCATGCTGGGATCACCGAAGGGGCCAGGCTGGATCGCACGCGGATTGCCGGTGACGGATCTCGAGGCGGCCTTGGCAAGCCTGCCTGGCGCTTTGCGTTGACCGCATGCTCATCCATATGATGGTCCGGTTTTTTCAGCTCAGGGCTTGGCTTCTGCTCCTTCTCGGTTGCATGGGCATCTTCCTATCCGATGCCGTCAAGGCTGCCGAATCCGAGAGCTTTTCAAACCCCGCCGTAACCGCGCGTCTTATCTCGGCCGAAGACGGGATTGCGCCAGATGCCGCCTCCGTCTCACTTGGATTGGCCTTGGAGTACGGCGAGGGCTGGAAGGGATACTGGCGCACGCCCGGCGAGGTTGGCTTGGCACCCGAGATCGACTGGTCGGGTTCAACCAATCTGAAATCCGCGGAGCTACTCTGGCCCGCGCCGAAACGTTTCGAGGCCTTTGGGATCGAGAACTTCGGCTATTCAGGTCGGGTTGTCTTGCCGATCCGCGCGAGACTTGAGGACGCCGGCCACCCACTGGAACTGCGTGCCCGCGTGTCGTTGCTGACATGTTCGACTGTCTGTGTGCCCCATGACTTCGAACTCTCACTCGCCCTGCCACAAGGCTTCGGGATCGATACAAACTCGGCTCGCCAGATTGCCAATTACGCCGATCGCGTTCCCGCGGTACCCGAGAACAGCGACATCATGATATCGGTCACGGCCCTCGATGCGCGCGACTCGGCTCTCATCGTTGTGGCAACGAGCGACACACCGTTCGGTGAGGTCGACGTGTTCCCGGAATTCGGACCCCTTGTGACCTTTGGTAAACCAGATATCCGATTGGATCGCGATAGAACGGAACTGTGGGCACAAATACCGATCAACGCCTGGACCGAAGAGCACGCAGAACCTTCGGTGACGATCACAGACACCGCACGTGCAATCACGGCGCCGATCACGCTTACCTCAGATCCCCCTGCCCCACCGTTTTCAAGCGCGAACCCTCGCGCGAGTGTGCTGAAGGTCATGGCGGTGGCCGCCATCGCCTTTCTCGGTGGTCTGATCCTGAATGTCATGCCCTGTGTGTTGCCCGTTCTATCGATCAAGCTCACATCTGTTTTGAAGGCAACCGGTCAAACCCGGCAGATGACACGCAACGGATTCCTGTTTTCAGCTTTGGGGGTACTGACATTTGTCTGGGCGCTTGCGGCTGCCTTAGTGTTTCTTCAATGGATCGGAGTATCCGTCGGCTGGGGTATACAGTTCCAAAATCCGGTCTTCGTGACTCTGATGTTCATGGTCATCGCCGTCTTTGCCGCCAATCTCCTCGGTGCATTCGAGATAACCCTGCCCGCGGCCCTTCAAGACCGCCTGGGTGCCAGCAGTGCCAGAGCCGGGTACATCTCAGACTTTGGCACCGGACTGCTTGCGGCCATCCTCGCCACGCCCTGTTCCGCCCCGTTCCTGGGCACCGCGATCACCTTTGCGCTTGCGGGCACACCACTGGACGTAATGGTGATATTCACAGCGCTCGGTCTTGGACTGGCCCTCCCCTACCTCGTCATTGCCGCACGTCCCGAGTTGGTCACGCGGATGCCCCGGCCCGGGCGATGGATGCTTCTGGTCAGGATCCTTCTTGGCGGTCTGTTGCTGGCAACAGCCGCATGGCTCTTGTTCGTTCTTGTCGGCGTGGCGGGCGCGCGGGTGGCCGCCTTTATCTCGGCACTCACAGCTGTGTTCATCATCGCGGCATCAATCCCACGGGCGAACCGATGGGCGCGGCGTGCGGTTCTCAGCGCCTGTGTTCTTCTGGCGATTTTCGGAGCGGGTCTAATATCAACGCCTGACCGCACAATAGCTGCGGTGGATGCGATGTCTCACTGGCAGGATTTCGATCCCCTCCGCATCGCGCGCTACGTCTCTGAAGGCGAGACGGTTTTCGTCGATGTGACTGCGGATTGGTGTCTGACCTGCAAAGCCAACAAGTCTCTCGTGCTCGACAAGGATCCAGTGCGTGCGCGGTTGCGCGGCGGTTCCGTAATCGCCATGCAAGCGGACTGGACCAAACCCGATGACGCGATCGCGCGGTTTCTCGAGCGGCATGACCGCTATGGCATTCCGTTCAACATCGTCTTCGGACCGGGGGCTCCTTCCGGTATCGCCCTACCGGAGATTCTAACGCCACAGGCAGTGCTCGGCGCGCTCGACGCCGCTTCTATGCGCAGTCTCGTGTCAGAGTGATATGCCAACTTGCGCGTCTTTGATCGAGTTGACTACTTCCACATATGAAGTCCCTGTTGTCTGATACCTTTGCGTCGTATCCCATGGGAAAGTGCGAATAACCTCTTGCATCAGTGTTCGTGAGCACCCTGCGGTGCGAGCCAGCGCGATAGATACAGTCGTTCAAGTATGAAAACCGCGGTAATTCCGACGGCGGCATAGAGCACGATGGCCGGGTCACTTTGCAGTTTCATCGCGGTGAAGGCCGCCAGCACAACCGCATCGAATGCGAGTGCCAAGAGCAACACAGTCGCCGCCGCTCCGATCTCCTTCCGGCGGAAGCGGAAGACGCCCCAATGCACGACCATATCCATGATGAGATAGAAAAACGCGCCTAAAGATGCGATCCTGCCCAGATCGAAGAACACAGCCAGTGTCGAGGCAATCACCACCGTATAGATCAGCATGTGGCGCTGGATCGTGCCAGACATGCCAAAATGGCTGTGCGGGATCATTTTCATGTCCGTCAGCATTGCGAGCATCCGTGACACGGCGAACACACTGGCCAGAACGCCTGATGCAGTAGCCACGGCGGCCAGCAAGACGGTTAGATAGAACCCGACCTGCCCGAGCGCGGGGGCCGCCGCTTCTGCCAGAGAATAATCACGTGCGGCAATGATCTCGTCGAGTGTCAGGCTGGCGCCCACGCCGAACGCCACAAGCAGGTAGACAACCACGCAGATCGCGATGGAGATCATGATCGTGCGGCCCACGTTGCGATGGGGATCGGTGATCTCTCCGCCGCTGTTGGTAATGGTCGTGAAACCCTTGAACGCAAGGATGGCCAGTGCGACAGAGGCAATGAACCCCACGATCCCTGATGGCTCGGCCGTCTGCGATGCGGCGGCGAACTGAAATCCGCTCGACCACAGAGCGGCAATACCAAAGAGAGCGATGCCGCCGATCTTGATTGCCGCCATGATCAGCGAAAACAGCCCTACGGAGCGGTTGCCTGCGATATTGACGAGAAACGCGAAAACGATCACTGCAACCGCCAGGATGGGGACGAGCGGCCCGCCGGTGATGTCGAAGGGGCGCAGGACGTAGGTGGCAAATGTCCTTGCCACGAGGCTTTCTGCAATCACCATGCTCAGCGCCATCAGAAGCGCTGCTCCCGCCGCAACTGCGCCTGATCCATAGCATTTCTGCAGGATCATAGCGATCCCGCCCGCCGAGGGCCAGGCGTTCGACATCTTGATATAGCTGTATGCACTGAAGCTTGTCACGATGGCACCGGCGATGAAGGCCAGCGGGAAAAGCGGTCCGGCCAGTTGGGCTATCTGCCCGGTCAGCGCAAAGATGCCCGCCCCGATCATCACGCCCGTGCCCATGGCGACGGCACCGCCGAGCGTTATCGAATTTTCTTTGTAGCCATCTCCGGTGTGTTTGTGCTGCATCCCTTGCCTCTCATTTCTTTTGTATCAATGTAGATCTTGTTTTCCGTTCATCGTAATCGTCCCATCGGGGAAACGGCGCTGGAGGCCTCTCAAGGCCTGTTCGAGGTCCAGATAATTCATAATGGACTGTGCCCCTCCCTGTTCGTCACCGCCTGAACAGACAGAATCAATGGTCAACAGGACCATCGCGGCCGTCAAATCGGCCTGGTCGCCACCTTCGAACAAGTGCGACTCAATCTGTTTGTTGTTGTGATCGAAGGCGGCGACCACAATCCTCGTCCCGCTATGCCCGATCTTGGGCAAGCGCTGCGATTGCTTCGCTAACAGTCTGGCATGCCTCGCTATCCACGGGCCCAACCCGAGCCATAGTGCCACTGCGACAAGACGTGTGACTATGGGTGGATCCACGGCCAGATAATACCGAACCTGTCCCTCTCGTCCCGCGGGAAAGATCGCGATATCGGGAAAGCCAATATCGAGCGCGGTGCGCGGCGCCTCTGTTGGTGCGAACACGAACCGGCGCAAGTTCATGCCTGGCTTGACAGTCCGTCCGGAGCCGGGATCGCGGTAGGATGCTCCGAGGGTCCGGAAGAACCATTCCGAAGCCGCCGGGCCGTAGTGGCGGCCCATCCCCAGTTCAAGTCCGACATCGAGTGCTCGGACCCGCCGGTCCCTTGCCAAATCTGCCCCTAATAGCGTGCAGAGTCCGGGCGCGGTTCCCACGCCTGGAATGAGAAGTCCGGCCTTTCCCACGGCAACCCGGACAAGTGCATCGACATATTCTGGCGTCGCGGACGTATCGAGAACCGTGTCACCTTTCGAAAGAATTTCTGCGACTAGTCCCGGTGGCGTGGCTTCGGTGAGATTGACGAAAATAGCCCCCCGGGGAAGAACTCTGGCAGCCTCAGGCCCAGCTAGGTCTAGGTTGAGCGTACGGGCGTTTGAAAGTTCCGGTCCAGTCAGGTGATCCCGCCTCGAGACAGCCCAAATTTCCCAGGGGCCGACGGTCGCGAGCATAGGAATGAGCCGCCTCCCAACATCCCCGGTACCACCGAGGATAACGACGCTGCGCGCGCCAGTCACGCTAGCGATTTGCGCATCTTCACCCACCAAGGCAATCGTCAAATGTCAAAATTAGACCCTTCATCCAAAAAAAGTTCTGGCGGCATAATGCTGCCGGGTTATGCGCAAAGATGGATCTCACTAGGTTTCTCAATTTGCAGCGGCGTTTTCCGCGCCGCGCCAACCGATGCCAAGACCGACGTGTTCATGGTATGGAGACCTCGCGAAATTGCGGCATGAAGGCGGGAACGGTCGCTGCATACCTGTCCCAGACCTGTCCAAAACGGGCGCGGGTGTCGGCCTCCTCGCTGCGTGCCAGTCGAACATACATCCAGACCAGTACCGGGAACATCGCCACTGTCAGAATGGTCGGCCATTGAACGAGAAATCCGAGCATGACCAGAATGAACCCCACGTATTGGGGATGTCTGATCCTCGCATAGGGCCCGGTGACGGCCAACCGGCCCTGCCGCTGTGCATTCCACAGATGGTGCCATGCCACCGAGATCAGCCAGAATCCTCCGCCGATCAGGGCGAAGCTCAACAGGTGGAACGGTCCGAAATGCGGGTTCGACTTCCAGCCGAACATCATCTCGGGCAGATGGCCGCTATCGTGGGCTAGCCAGTCGATATCCGGCCATGTCGATTGCAACCAGCCGGACAACACAAAGATCGTCAATGGGAACCCGTACATTTCGGTGAACAGTGCCAAGACAAAGGCGCTGAATGCACCGAAACTCCGCCAGTCTCGGGACGTTTGCGGCTTGAAAAAGCTGAAGGCAAAAATGATGAAGACAGCCGAGTTGATGAAGACCAGAAGCCAAAGGCCATACGATGCACCTGCATCAGTCATCATTGATCATCTCCCTTGCCATGTCCGCCGTGGCCTCCATGCCCGCCATGCATGAAGAAGTGCATGCCAACACAGAGCAGCAACGGCAGCCAGATCAGCAACCCACTGCCCAGAATGTGCACCCGATGCTCGTAACCCAGCAGAAGTCCGCCAAGGACAAGCGCGAAGATCAGGTAGATGCCCGCGCGTGATTTCCAGAACGAGGGCGGCCTCGGCGGATTGCCCTGCGGGTGATGATCGCCGTGTGTCGAAGGTTTTTCCATGTCACTTTTCCTTTGTCAGATTTTCGCACCGCGCAGTCGCAACGCGTTTAAGACAACTGAGATGGACGAAGCGCTCATCGCAAAGGCGGCGAACATCGGGCTGATCAGGATGCCCAGGAACGGGTACAGCACACCCGCGGCTACTGGCACGCCCGAGGCATTGTAGATCAGCGCAAAGAACAGGTTCTGTCGGATGTTGCGCATCGTAGCGCGCGATAGACGCCGAGCGCGCACGATCCCGTCAAGGTTGCCTTTGATCAGCGTGAAGCCCGCGCTTTCGATAGCGACATCCGCACCGGTGCCCATGGCGATGCCAACATCGGCCTGTGCAAGAGCCGGCGCATCGTTGACGCCGTCGCCCGCCATGGCGACCTTGCGGCCGGCTTCCTGCAACTCGCGGATGATCCGTGCCTTGTCCTCGGGCAAAACATCAGCGCGGATCTCGTCGATCCCGAGCCGCGCGCCAATGGCCTTAGCGGTGCGTTCATTGTCGCCAGTCGCCATGATGATCCGAAAGCCCAGATCATGCAGCGCCTTTAGCGCAGCTGGCGTCGTTTCCTTCACCGGGTCGGCCACGCTGACCAGCCCGGCAATCGTGCCTTCCAGTACGACAAACATCACCGTTTCGCCGTCGTCACGCCGCTCGTTAGCCTTTTCGGTCAGCGCACCGCCCTCTAGACCCATATCCGAAATCAATGCGAGATTTCCCAGAGCCACCGCGTGGCCGTCGACCACACCCTTGACGCCCTTGCCGGTCACCGCCTCGAAATCGCTGGCGTTCGCCATATCTACGCCGCGGTCTTCAGCACCACGCACGATGGCTTCGGCCAGCGGATGTTCCGATCCGCGTTCCAGCGAAGCGGCCAGTCGCAGCACGTCGGCCTCGTCATGCCCCGGTTCAGGCAGGACCGCGATCAGCCGGGGCTTGCCTTCTGTCAGAGTGCCGGTCTTGTCTACGATCAGAGTGTCTACCTTCTCGAACCGCTCCAGCGCCTCGGCATTCTTGATCAGAACTCCCGCCTGGGCACCGCGCCCTGTGGCCGTCATGATTGACATTGGCGTCGCCAGACCCAGTGCACAGGGACAGGCAATGATGAGGACCGCCACTGCAGAGATGAGGGCATAAGAAAGTGCGGGCGCTGGTCCCCAGATCGCCCAAGCGATGAACGACAAGATGGCGATCACAATCACTACAGGAACGAAGAACCCCGCGACTTTGTCGGCGTATTTCTGGATCGGGGCGCGCGACCGCTGGGCATTCGCCACCATTTCGACAATCTGCGCCAGCATCGTGTCGGCTCCTACTCTCGTCGCCTCCATCACCAGGCTGCCGGTGCCGTTGATCGTGGCCCCCGTCAGCACGTCACCTTCGGTTTTCTCGACCGGAACCGGTTCCCCGGAAATCATGCTTTCATCCACCGAAGAGCGTCCATCGACCACGGTGCCATCGACCGGTACCTTATCACCGGGACGAACACGTAGATGGTCACCGACTTCCACCTCTTCCAGCGGAATTTCCTCTTCGCTCCCGTCTTCGCGGATCACGCGCGCAGTCTTGGCTGCCATGTCCAGCAGCGCGCGGATCGCTTTGCCGGTGCCTTCACGGGCGCGCAATTCCATCACCTGCCCTAGCAGGACAAGGGTAACGATCACCGCCGCAGCTTCAAAATAGACGCCAACATGGCCTTCGGGATCGCGGAAGCCATCGGGAAAGATGTCAGGTGCAAGAACGGCCACGATACTGAACAGCCAGGCCGCCATCACACCCATGCTTATGAGCGAAAACATATTGAGGTTCATCGTCCGGAATGAATTCCAGCCGCGCACCATGAACGGCCAGCCGCTCCAAAGGACGACGGGTGTGCCCAGTACAAGCTCGATCCATAAGGTCGTGCGTTCGCCAAATATGTCGCGGACGCCCCCAAAACCTAGATAAGGGCCCATCGTCAGAACCAGCAGCGGCAGAGTCAGCACTGCGCCGACCCAAAACCGACGCGTGAAATCCACCAGCTCGGGGTTCGGTCCGTCCTCGACCATCGTGGCGCTTTCGAGCTCCAGCCCCATGCCGCAGATTGGACAGGATCCCGGTTCCGTTTGACGGACTTCGGCATGCATTGGACAGGTGTAGACTGCGCCCTGGTGACCGGCAGGCACGGTATCATATCTGCCTCCCTCTTCACCAGTCTTGGCGGCGGAATGCCCATGGGCGTGGTTGCCGTGCCCGTCTGCGGCGCCGTGTCCGGCGTGATCATGTTGTGATGCCGCAACCTCGCCTTCAGACACAAGATGCATGCCGCATTTCGGGCAATCTCCAGGTTCGGTCTTGCGCACTTCGGGATGCATCGGACAAGTATAGATCACACTCTCTTGCGTCGGGTCAGGATTGGGTCTTTGGTTCATGTGTCCGCCTCAAACGTATTCGGGTTTCTCAATTTGTTGTGGATTTCAGAACAGCGTGTCGAGCCTAGGATGGCGGCCAAATAAGCTGAAGCCGTTCCGCTTGGGTCGCGAAAAACCCATCCAATCCCTTGCTCATCGGTGAAACCCCGATTTTTCGATACACTTTGCTGTACTTGGTCCGGTAGCTGGAAGGTCAACACCTTTCATCACCATGGGGCAGATTTCGGCGACGACGGGTGATGTGCCGATATCATTCGACACGCGTGCCACTGATCGATTGGGGAGTTGGTGTCATAACTTTAGCCCCCCTGTTAGCCATGGCGTTGAAAAGCCCGCCGAAGATCAGCGCGGCATACCAGCCATAGAGAAAGCTTTCGGACAGACCGATAATGAAGCTGACCGGGGTCAGCCACACGAACCCGGGCAGCAGTCCAGCCCAGGTTTCATACATCGTGTAGTCGGGGAAAATCAGGTCGAACACGACGCAGACAACGAATGTCACTGCCAAAAACAGGCTTAGTGCCCAGCCCAGCGGCATAAGCGGCAAATCTGGACGCCCTGCCCCAGTATTTGCGCCCATGACACAGGCCCCGCAGGTCATGCGCAAGGCCAGAAAAAGGATCGCCGCCATCGCAGTGCAATAGATAATTGGCAGTATGGTTTGCTCCTTTTTTGTCGATCAGATTGCGAACAAAGAGATCCCGTAAAATGCCGGGCAAGCTGGCTTACCCGGCATGATATCCTAGTTGTCGGTGTCATCCGTCGACATTGCGCCCATCCTCTCGCGCATGTTCACCCGCCCGGCCGGGGCGACCATCTCGGAGGGGCTCACTGCGCCATCTCCGTCAGCATCCAGATGCTGGAACCGGTCAACCATTGACTCGCGGATCATTGCGCTGTGCAGGGTTTCAAATTCGCTCAGGGACAGGCTGCCATCGCCATCCGCGTCAAACTCGCTCAACCGCGCTTGCATCGCCGCGGTAGCCTCCTCGGCCGAGGGTACTCCCATCATTCCAGGGCCCATCATCATCTGCATCATGCCCCGATCCATCATAGCCATGCCCGGTCTGTCGCCATGATCCATCATCCGGGCGTGCATGCCCATCATCATGGGCATCATCTTTTGCATCATGTCGGTCTGATCACCAGTCATGGGACCAGACTCGCTATCGCTTGTTCCCGTGGCCACACCAGGCTGCTGAGCACCATGACCGTGACCAGCTTGGGCAAAAGCCGCACCCGTGGCACCCAGCAAAAGCGTTGCAGAAGTCGCGAGTATCTTGAAGGTTTGCATTATGTATTTCCTTTTTGCTTCAGTTGATCATGTTCAGCAGAAACGGCGTTGCCACCGACTGAATCAGAGACGCCAATGCGTCAGTTGTTGCTGCAACAGCAGCCCCCTTTGCCCGACTTTTCCGGCTTGCTGTCTTCCGCTGGTCGCCGTTCTTTCTCGGCGACAGTCTCGGTCTGAGTCACACCTCCGCAGCATCCTTTCGACGATCCAGTGTCTTGGGCCGGGGTATTGGAACGATTGTCCACTTGAAGCTCCTCGATATGTTGCGTTCATTCAGTAGACGCTCACCGTCAAAGAACGTTACAGAAAAAGAAAAGTATCATGATTTCGGGGAGGAGGTCCGGTAGCTGCGCCGCTGAAAAACGCCCTAATATTAACGCCTTGGCAATCGTTTTCCGGAATAGCGACACACGGATCCATAAACCCCCTTGAAAGTGGTCCTGCTTGTCCTCTCACTCGTTGGTCAGTTCGAATGGGACCCGACAAATCGTGTCCGTCGGTATTTTTTGGAGCTCTGTCTCCGCTCCCGCGATGGTCGATCATCCCCACGCAAATGCTGTGCCGACTTCCAATCGCCGGTATCTGTTTGGGCATGCGCTCTCAAATGCCGTAGGCCCATGCCGCCAGTCGGCCCATGTGGATGTCAACACTATGGACACCGGACACGTTTTCCACGGCGACCCGAATGGCGTTCTCTTCGAAATCGCTGTCTGCAACGCCCCAGATTGCGACATTGCCCTTGTCCACGGTGTAGTTGATCAAATTGACTGTCGCACCGGGAACCTCTTTCAGGACTTCATCTATCTTCGAGCGCAGCACCCGATCATCTTCCGATGGTTCCCCCAGTGCCCCGTCAGGAATTGCCGACAAGGCATGGAGCAGATTTGCCCGACTGACAATTCCAACGACGCGCTCCTCCCGCAGCACCGGCACCCGTTTGATCCGGTGCTTTTCCAGAAGGCGCGCGATCTCGGCAATCGGTGTGTCTTCCTCGACCGAAACGACATCGCGGGTCATCACGTCCGCGATATGGTGGCTGTTGAGCTTGATAAATTCCTGGGCAGAATTGCCAGAGCCGCCCAGCAGTTCGAGCCACCAGGATCGGCGCGGGCCGTCGGTGTCGCGGACGCGCCGCATCAGGTCTCCTTCGCTGACCAGTCCCTTTAGAGCGCCCTCTGCATCAACGACGGGGAGCGCGCTGACGTGATGGTCGAGCATCAGGCGCACGGCGTCCTCGATTTTTCTGTCCTGCGGGACGGAGATCACGGACGTCGTCATGATATCCTTGGCTTGCATGTCTTTGTCTCCTTCGCAGATTATGGGCCGATGCACCGATCAGGTGCCGATCACCAGTTGCAGGTCACCGCCCAAATCATAAGGCGGGATGTCGAGGTTCCGTGGTGCTGGTCCTTTCCGGATCCGCCCCGACGTGTCGTAGTGCGATCCGTGACAGGGGCAGAACCAGCCGCCGAATTCTCCGACTGCGGATCCGTCCTGACCCAGCGGAATACACCCCAGATGGGTGCACACACCGATGACGATCAGCCATTCACCATCCGCATCTGCCGTGCGGTTTTCGTCTCGTGCGGGCACTTCGCCGCTCTCGTTGGGGTTCTCGCGCCCGCTGTCGACCGGATCGGCAAGATCGTCGAGTTCGACAGCGCGCGCCGCCTCGATTGCCGCAGCAGACCGGCGCCAGACGAAGACCGGGCGCCCCCGCCACTTGACCGTAATGCGTTGGCCCGGTTCGACGCCGGACAGATCGACCCTGACCGTACCGGAGGCGGTCACGTCGGCTGAGGGGTTCATCGAGTCAATCAGCGGCCAGACCGCAGCCCCGACGGCAACCGCACCGGTCGAGGCTGTTGCATAATACAAAAAATCGCGCCGCTCAGTTGCGGGCGGCGGAACTGGGTCGTCTGCGGTCCTGTTCATCGTGAATCCTCCGACTTAACGCTCATCTGGGTTGAAAAGACCGGGCTTTCGATGTGAACACCCGCGTCTACATGCGACACTTCTCCGGTGATGCCGCTGGTGTAATCGCTGGCGAAGAGCAGGGCCGTTCGGCCCACCTCGTCGGCCTCTATGTTGCGCCGCAAGGGTGCTGCGCGCTTGGTCGCCTCCAGAAGACCCGAAAAGCCGGTCAGCCCCGATGCCGCGCGGGTCAGCACCGGACCCGCCGAAATAGCGTTGACACGGATGTTTGACGGCCCGAGTTCATGCGCGAGATAGCGCACAGTCGCTTCGAGCGCCGCCTTGGCCGGCCCCATCACATTGTAGTTTTCCACCACACGTTCACCGCCGAGATAACTCAACGTGATCAGGCTGCCGCCGCCGGACATCAGCGGTTCGGCAAGATGCGCCATATGGATCAGCGAATGCACCGAAACGGCCATCGCTTCCGAGAACCCCTCGGCAGAGCAGTCGGTCAGCCGACCGTGAAGGTCGGCGGGCGGCACGCTGCCCACGGCGTGAAGAAGGAAATCGAGCTTTCCCCAGCGTTCTGCGATAGCATCAAAAACGGCATCGAGTTCCTGTGGCGCCTCCACATCGCAAGGCAGGACGATGGGCGCTTCAGGCCGCGCGGCCAACGGTGTCACGTGGGTCTTGGTGCGCTCATTGACAAAAGTGATGGCCAACTCGGCACCCGCTTGCCGGAAGTGCAGAGCGGCGGGCCACGCCAGACTGCGTTCATTCGCGATGCCGATGACCAAGCCCTTGCGACCGGACAGGTCCAAAAGTTCCACGGGATCGCAGTATTCGGGGAAGTCAGGCATCTTCCGATTGAACCCGGGTATCGGCGGAGGCGTCCGGCACCTTCTTCTGTGCAGTTTGACGCTTCGCGGTCTTGCCGTGCTTATGCCCGCCGTGTCCATGCCCGAAGAGATGCATCGCAGCCATCCCGCCGATCACGAGGACCAGAACCCAGTTTTCGATAATCCATTCCATGATCCTTCACTCCTTGTTTGGTATGGCGGTCGGTTGGCCCGCTTGTGTGGTGGTGGCGATGGGGAAACTGCCGTACATCGCGCCAAAGACATGTGTGAGCCATGCATCGCGCGCTTTGCGCAAGGCACCGAGATTTTCGCCGGTACGCGCGAACAACGCGCGTTCGGCTAGGATGGCGGGATGGTCTTTCGGCAGAGGATCCCGCGTCTCACGCACGGAGTCGGCTGTGGATTTCACCAGCGCCATCCAAGGGTTCACACGCTCGGAAAACATCGTTCTGGTCCATCGCATCGGATGCAGGGCGCGCAGCATCTCGGCACTGGCCGGGGAGGTCGCTGCCTTGACCCAGGGGCTGACGAAAGTCGAATAGGCCGCCTCGTTGATCCGTGATATCTGCGCGACCTGGGCCAGCGCCACATCGTCGGACGCAACGCCAAGATCATCGACGTCGCGCGGCTCGAAACGCACGTCGTAGTCGCCGGTCTTGCGCTTTGCACTGCCGGAAGACTTGTCGATGAGCATTTCGTAAAGCCCGGGCGCCAGTGCTTCGACCGCCTCCAGGCTTTCCAGGATCGCCCGATGCTGAAGCCGCGCGACGGACCCGGAGACAAAGATGCCCAGATGCCCGACAGTCTCGTGCGTCATGTAGACGATGCGTTGTCCGGCAGCCTTGAGCGCATCGGTGTCAGGATATAGCTTGGCAATCCAGCCCAATGCCTGCTGCGGTGGCGTGATGTTGTCGCCCTCCGAGGCAAAGACCATGATCGGGTTGCGGAGCCGTTTCAGGTCGATGGTGCAATGTGCATCCAGTTGCATCTCGCCCTGCTCCAGCCGGTTGCCGATAAAAAGGTTCTGTGTGATGCCGAGAATTTCCTCGCGGCTCAGCGTATAGTAGCCATTCCACCAGCGTTCGAAGTCGAGGAACCGTTCACGTTCGGTATCGGCATGGGAAAAGAGGTTGGCGTATTTCTCCCAGATCGCCTTTTCGGGTTGCAGGGTCTCGAAGTTCTGCGCCAGCCACGCGCCGTCGAACCGCCCGTCGCCCAGATCGGCGATCATGTGCGCCGCCCAGGATCCGCCCGAGAGCGCGCCGAGCATCCGCATCGGGCTGGTGGCCGCGTCGCCCGACCAATAACTGAGCGGAGAGCCGTTCAGCACGATGGGCCCGGTCAGACCGTCGCAATCGGCGGCCAGCAAGGCGGCGGCCCAACCGGCCTGACAATTGCCGTAGAGCACGGGTGCCGCGTTCGGGTGACGGCGGGCGACTTCGGTGACGGAGTCACGCAGTGCATAGTGTACGTCAGCCAGCGTCTGGCCGGGCATGGGTTCTGGAAAGAAGATCACGAAATAGACCGGATGGCCCTCGTGCATCGCCATGCCGACTTCGCTGTCATGCTTGAAGCCGCCGATACCCGGCCCATGTCCCGCGCGCGGATCAATGACGATGACCGGCGGCTTTGCCTCGTCCACGCAATCGTCCCAGCAATCTTCGCCTGCCCGCGTAATCCGGAGCAGTGCATAATTGGCGGGCCGGTCGAAGGTGCGGGCATCCAGCAGAAGCTCATAGTCGAAATCCAGAAGCGGCGGCATGCCCTGACGTTCATGTGCGATCATGTTGTCGGCGCGTTCCCGCAAGGTATCGAGGAACAGCAGCCAGCGTTCGAACGCGTCCTGGGCATAGGGAATATGGGCGTCAGCCGAGGGCTGTTTAGACTCGGGTTCCGTAGTTGGCTCCGTTGTCACAGTTGCAAGGCGCAAGCTCTTATTCATCGTTGGCTTCCTTCTGTTCATAGATTTCTCTGGATGGCCGCCCTGCAAGAAGCGTAAGTGCGAGGATCTTTGCGACCTCCTCGCGCAGACCGGTCAGCAGGTAGGCCGCATCACCGGGCTTGAGGCCCAGTGCGCGCGCCGCTAATTCCGGGGGTTGCTTCAAGATTTCCACGCGCTGGAACAACGCCAATGCCATCGGGGCGTCTGGATGCGCGGAGGCCTCTGCACAAATGCATATCATCCGCGACATGAACCCCGGAACGGCGGCATTCCGCGACGGTTCCGTTGCTCCCGAACGAAAACTCGTCGTCTCCCGTGGCATGATCCGATTCCTCCTGCTGTGCTGCCCCAAGGCGTAGTCACAAAAGAAGACGTCGATTGGCGAAAAACGTTACAGAACCGACCGCGTTTCGATCAGGAATTCTGCTGCTCTGCTTTGCAATCTGTTTCGTGCTCGGCGTTCTTGCAACCTTCAGGCTGACAATAGCAATCGTCACGATCGTCACGGCAGCAGTCGCCGCAGTGACTTGTCAACGCCTCGCGCAAAGCCGTGCGCGCCCGGTGCAGGCGAACGCCAAGGGCGTTGCGGGTTAGTCCAAGGTCGCGCGCCACATGCTCACGGTCCTCTTCGCCGAAGTCGATACGCCGGAGCAGTTCGGCGTCCGCCGGGCGCAGTTCGGAAATAAGACCGCCGTGGCAGGTGCAGAGCCGCGCCATCTGGGTCGGCGCATCAGAGATCCAGTCTTCCGGCTCACGCGCCACCGCCGCAGCCAAGCGGTTGCGACGCGTGCCCTTACGGAAATGGTCATTCAACGTGGAGCGCAAGATCGCATAGAGCCAGGCATCCATCCGCTCAACGTCTCTGAGTTGATCATTGCGCCCCAGCACGCGGATGCAGAAATCCTGCAGGACATCCTCTGCATCCGCCCGACTGCCAAGCCGTTTGATCAGGAAGCCAAGGAATGCGCCGCGTCCGTCCAGCAACGCACGTTCCGGCGAGGAGTCCGACACCTTCGGTTTTCCGGTGTCTTGCGATGCCATGGCATTCAATTCCTTTCCCCAGTTTCCGAGATTGGCCATATTAGAGAACTGATCATCGCTTCTAGCAAGTTCAATGCTCGCGGACGTTGACATAGATCAAATGTGTCATCGTCCGGCCCGCCAGATCAAAGACCAAGGCCCACTCTTATGTTCTGCTGGGAAGTCATTCAACGAACTCGGCAGCATTTGTCTGGTCAAATCAACTTATTGATTTAATGAAATCAATTTTCCTGCTCCGCGTTGATGGTTTTGTGTTCCACCGCTGAGATTGACGAACACAATACCCACAATGACCAATAGGATCCCGCAAAGCTGCGCGGCGGAAAGCTATTCTCCAAAGAACAGCGCGCCGATTGTGAGACCGAAAATCGGCACCAGAAAGCTGATGAAGCATTGTCGCTAAGATTCGGCGTTCATCCAGGTTCAATTTGCGGTAGGGTCATCTCATCACATCCTCCTGATCTGCATCATAAATTTATACAGTAATGCAATCCAAATTGGAATTTTCCGAACTGCACGAGGCGGGCCTGCGGATAATAATGGCCACGGGGGATAACGAACGCACGGCAAGGGCCGTGGCGACGATCCGTAACATACGCCAGAACCTGTTCTGGGCCTTTGCCTACAACACGCTCGGTGTGCCCTTAGCTGCGGGCGTGCTCTACCCAGTATTCGGGCTGTTGATGTCGCCCATGTTCGCCGCCGCCGCAATGAGCCTCTCGTCGGTCTCGGTCATCGCGAACGCGCTCAGACTACGGCGATTGAGGCTTTAGACGATCCGCGTATTGAGCGTGAATCTGGACGATACTTCTATTTCAGCAAAACGTGTATTGCTGATCTATGAGAACTTCAGCATAGCATGTTGCATGCTATTCAAAACACGCCTTTTTCTGGTTGCTCTGTTGGTTGGCGCTGTTCTGGCGCAAATCAATCTTGCGTCCATTTCAAGTGTGGACCCAGCGCCTGCTATGGCCATGCAGAGCGATTGCTGCCCGAAAGACTGCCCGGACATGCCGGAATGCGACGCTGCCTGCATTTCCACGACGCAATGTCGTGTGGCCCCGATCGTGGCCGAGCTCGAACGAGTGATCCTGGCGAACCTGCCTCGGTCCGGACGTGCCGGGTACGTGCGGACTGAGGCAACGGCGATTCTGCAACAGGCAGACGGCGGATTGCAAAGACCGCCCAAAGCATAGCGGTTCTGGTGCCTGCCGCACCAACAGCCGCGCGCCGATGTAACGTTTAGACCAGTTCCAGGTCGATACGATGGTCGGCGTTCCCGTTGCCCGTCAATACAGGCGTATCATGCCCCGTTATATTCAAGTCGCCCTTGCTGCCCTCGTGGTCGCGGCCCAGCTTTCCGTGCCGGTGGCACAGGCCGCTGCATCTGATTACATTCTCGTTCTTGTCGAGACGACTTATCCCTTCGGAGACGATGCGGTTCTAGAAGTTCGTCTGATTGATACCCGCACCAATGCGCCCGTGGAGGGCGCCGTCATCTTTGCCACAAGGCTGGATATGGCGCCGGACGGGATGGAGACGATGACTTCACCGGTCTTGGCGTTACCCGGCGAAGAGCCGGGTCTCTATCGCTTCTCTGCCGATCTGACGATGGACGGAAACTGGCGCTTTTCAGTTGCGGCCAAGGTGCAGGGCGAGATGGAAACCGTTCAGGCACAGATCGTAATCGAGGTACAGCCATGAGCGCCTTTGGCAAACTGGTGCTGATCGCCGTCATTGTCAGCGCGGCTGGATGGGTTGGCCTTGCGGCGGGCGGCAAACGCTGGACGCCTGCGATGCTGACGGATGTGGCGCAGACGCAGCTCACAGCACTTTTGGGACGTGAAGCTGACGCGATGCCGGCCGAAATCCGATCGGCGATGGGCCCGATTATCTACTATCGACACCCTGACGGTCTTGCCGAATGGTCCGCGGTGCCGACCGACACCGTCGATGGCAAGGCGTTTCTGCCGGTGCTGGCAAGCGAAGATGTGTCGTTTGACCCAGAGGCGCCCAACCCTCTAGAGGCGAAAATTGGCGAACGAACCGTTCTCTACTACCGGCATCCGATGGGCCTGCCTGATACGTCTCCGGTGCCAAAGCAGGACTCCATGGGCATGGACTACCTTCCCGTTTTTGCCGATGAGGCAAACGATGCCGGATCGGTGACCGTATCGCCCGGCAAACTACAGCGCACCGGCGTACGTACGTCAGTTGCGGTGCTCAAGCCCATGGCAACGACGGTTCGAGCGCCGGGGATCGTCGCGCTAGATGAGCGTCGAGTTAGCGTCATTTCATTGCGTGCGGATGCTTTCATCGAAGAAGTTGAGGATGTAACGACCGGATCAATCGTTAAAGCGGGCGAACCGCTGGCGATGCTCTATTCTCCGGATATCGTCTCGGCGGCCGCACAGTATGTTTCGGACCTGCGAAGTGGTGAAGGGCGCGTGGAAGGCAGCCGTCAAAGGCTGGCAAACTTGGGTGTTCCCGTGTCAGTGATCGACAAGATCGCGGCGGGCAGGCGTGCGCCGGTACAAATCAGCCTGATGGCACCGCGGTCGGGCGTGGTTCTGGAACGAATGGCCGTCGCAGGCATGATGTCCGAGGCTGGCGAAACGCTGTTTCGTATTGCCGATACATCGGTTGTCTGGATCATGGCGGACGTGCCGGAATCTGCGCTCGCGGGCCTTTCGGATGGAAACGCTGCGACGATCACCTTCCCAGGCCTACCGGGCGAGACCTTCAGCGGCATCATCGACAAGATCTACCCTGAGGTCGATATGCAGACCCGGACGGCACGCGTCCGCGTCGACCTGTCCAACCCTGAGGGTCGCTTGCTTGTCAACATGTTCGCTGATGTGGCTTTGGCGACGGGCGACGGTGCGCCCGTGGTGCAGGTGCCGGAAACGGCGGTGATCGACACCGGCGATCGCCAGGTGGTGATCCGCGATATGGGAGAGGGGAAATTCGCCCCGCAGGATGTGGTGCTGGGGCGGCAGGCCGCCGGGATGGTGGAAGTCCGCGAAGGTATTTCCGAGGGCGACCGGATCGTCACCACCTCGACCTTTCTGATCGACGCGGAGAGCAACCTGAACGCAGCCCTGGCTGCGCTGACCGCCCCGGAGGCAGTCGAATGATCGCGCGTGTCATCGAATGGTCCGCCCGCAACCTTGTTCTGGTGTTCTTTGCCACGGCCCTTATCATCGCCTCAGGGGTCTGGTCACTACGCAATTTGCCGATCGACGCTATTCCCGATCTGTCGGACGTGCAGGTGATCGTGCTGACCGACTATCCGGGACAGGCCCCGCAAGTGGTCGAGGATCAGGTCACCTATCCGCTGACCTCGGCCATGCTGACGGTGCCGCGATCCCGCGTGGTGCGGGGCTTTTCGTTCTTCGGCATCTCCTTTGTATACATCATCTTCGAGGACGGAGTTGACCCGTACTGGGCGCGGTCGCGCGTGCTGGAATACCTCAACGCTGCTGCGGCTCGCCTGCCCGATGGGGTGACACCGGCCCTTGGTCCGGATGCAACGGGGGTGGGCTGGGTCTATCAATATGCGATCACCGGCGAGAACCTGAGCCTTGCTGAATTGCGGTCGTTGCAGGATTGGGTAGTGCGTTTCGGGGCCAGCCGCGCAGAGGGCGTGTCCGAAGTGGCCAGTGTCGGTGGCTTCGTTAAGCAATACTCGGTCACAGTTGACCCGGTCCGAATGCGCGCGCAGGGGATCACGCTGTCTGATATCGGCAAGGCCATCTCCGAGAGCAACATGGACACCGGCGGGCGCACGGTGGAGCTGTCTGAGTTCGAATTCATGGTGCGCGGACGCGGCTATCTGGCGGGGACCGAGGATATCGGCAACATCACCCTGCGCAGCATTGGCGGGGTGCCGATCAACCTGAAAGACGTCGCACGGATCGAAATAGTCCCCAATGAACGCCGCGGCATCGCCGAGTTGAACGGTGAGGGCGAGGTCGCCAGTGGCATCGTGCTTCAACGGGTCGGCGCAAATGCGCTGGATGTGATCGAAAACGCCAAGGCCGAACTGGACGTGGTGGCCCAAAGCCTGCCGGATGGAGTCGACATCGTGCCGGTCTATGACCGCTCCGACCTGATCCTGTCGGCGATCGAGACGTTGAAAACAACGCTTCTCGAAGAAAGTCTCATCGTGGCGGGGGTAACGATCATTTTTCTGTTGCACGTCCGCTCCGCCCTCGTGGCGATCATCATGCTGCCTGTCGGATTGCTCATGGCCTTCACGGCAATGAAATTTCTCGGGATCGGGGCCAATATCATGAGCCTCGGCGGCATTGCCATCGCGATCGGCGCGATGATCGACGCGGCCATTGTGATGATCGAAAATGCGCACAAACACCTCGAACGGGCCGCCCCTGACAAGCCACGCATCCAGGTGCTGATCGAAGCGGCAAGCGAGGTCGGCCCCGCGCTGTTCTTCAGCTTGCTGATCATCACTGTCTCGTTTCTGCCAATCTTTTCGCTTGAAGGACAGGAGGGACGCATGTTCGGCCCGCTTGCCTACACTAAAACCTTCTCGATGGCGGCAGCGGCGTTCCTATCGGTGACGCTGGTGCCTGCGTTGATGGTGGTCTTCGTGCGGGGTCGGATCATCTCTGAACAAAAGAATCCGGTAAACCGTGTACTGATCGCGGTCTACCGCCCGATTATCAGCGCCGTTTTGAAGGCCAAGAGTCTCACGATCATCGTGGCCATTGCGGCACTGGTAATCACCATCTGGCCCGCGCGTCAGCTAGGGTCTGAATTCATGCCTGTCCTGAACGAGGGTACGCTTATGTACATGCCGACCACGCTGCCCGGGCTTTCGGTCACCAAGGCCGCCGAGCTGATGCAGACCCAGGACCGCATCATCAAGACCTTCCCCGAAGTGTTGTCGGTTTTCGGCAAGGCAGGCCGCGCGCTGACTGCGACCGATCCAGCACCGACGGAGATGTTCGAGACGATCATCCAGCTCCGCCCGGAAGACGAATGGCGTCCCGGTGTCACCATCGAAAGCCTGCGGCAGGAAATGGATGCCGCGCTGCAATTTCCCGGCGTGTCGAACGCCTGGACGATGCCGATCCGGGCGC